>JBIOWL010000104.1:0-8130 GCA_044868645.1 Aestuariivirga sp. | reverse complement strand
CGAGGTATTCAGATTACCTTGAACCCAAAGTCTTGATCGCTTCGCTCTCAGCATCGAAGATCTTGCCGGACAGGGTGGTTGCCGCCTCAAATGCGCGGGTCACCTGGATGAGGCGCACCATTTCGCTTACCGGGTCGACATTGGATTCTTCAACATAGCCCTGAACAATAGCACCGCCTTCCGCGGCGGCATCTGCCGTTTCCGGAGCCAGTTTGGGTACAATGCCCGCGCTGCCTGCACGCTCAAATCCGCCACTGAGATCAAGATTAAAGAGGCCAATTTGCCCAACCGGTGTGCCGCCTTGAATGATCGTGCCATTGACCTGGATTGTGAGAGGGCCACCATCAGGCTTCACTGCAATTGGCGAACCGGACCCATCCAGGAGAGGATGGCCGAGCGGATTGATGAGCTCGCCTGAGTCCAGCATGGTGAGCCTGCCATCGCGCGAGTAGTAGGTGCCGCTGGTCCCAAGATATCCCAAGAACATGTCTCCTTTGATGGCAAGATCCAGTGCATTGCCAGTTTGCTTGAGGCCGCCGGATGCAAGATTGACGCTTCCTTTGCCGACTGAGGCAAAGACGGTCTCGAAGCTTTCGGTTGGCGAGGTAAGAGCGTTGAACACAACACCAGCGGCTCTGTAACCCACAGTTCCTGCATTCGCGACATTGTTAGCTACGGTGGAAAGCCTCTTGTCGATGGCAAGCTGGGCCGAAAGGGCCACATATCCGCTCGATTCCATTGTAAACTATCCCCGTCGCAGTGACTGTATTGAAAGCAGCGTTTCTTGGCCAATGAGGCCGGAAGTGCCAGACAACAAAGTAACGCTGGCGTCCGTTGCGCCAGAATTGTTGCTGGCGTCATAAAGTGCGAGAAAGCGCGCGATGAAGTCTTGCCGCTTGGTGGCGTCCTTGAGGTCATCGACATTGATTTTTTCGCCAATGATCTTGGCCTGCTTTTCCAGATCCGTGGAAGACAGGGAGGCAGGCAAACCCAGTGCGGTGCGCACCACAGTCAGGAGCGCCTTGTCAGCGAGAATGCTGTAGTTGCTCAACAGCTCAGGCGCTTTCCGGTCAAAATACAGCGCAAGGCGCACTGCTTCGCTGGTCTCACCTGCCTTTTCCTCAAGCTGCGCTTGCAAATACCGGTCAATGGTACCCTGCTGCGTGCGATCAAAAGAGGTGGTGGCTTCGCCATAGCGCTTGAAATTGAATGTTGTGACGAATTCCCTGAAGCGGGGATCCGCCATTCGCACGGAAAAGGCCGCCTCATCATCAATACCATCGGTAAGAGCCTTCCGCATCATGCCCTTGGCGTAGCTCATGTCGCCCAAGCCATAAGCCTTCATTGCAAAATTGAAGACTCTGTCGTTGCCCAGAAACTCTTCGATCGACTTTATCTTGCCGATTTGCGCCCGGTAATAGTTGACTTCGCGCTGGGTCTGCGGGTCCGCGGACAACCTGTCCATGGTGCGGGTAAGGTCGCGCGTGAGGATCTTGTAATTTGTCAGTGCGGTTGTCATGGCCTTTCACATCCCGGCAGCCTCTCCAATCTCGCACCCAAAGCTTACCCCGGCCTGATGGCGGGCGAATAGCCACACGCAAGGTCACAGCACTACCCTTCCATTCCCAAGGGTTCCTCAAATGCTTTTCATTGTTGGTCTCATCGTCGTTTGCGTTTGTCTTCTCGGAAGCTTCGTCATGATGGGCGGTCACCTCGAGGTGCTCTGGCAACCATTCGAATACGTGATCATTCTTGGTTCTGCCATCGGCACTTTCCTCATCGCCAATCCCCTGAAGATCGTGAAGGACGCAGGCAAAGGCACCCTGGAAGCGATCAAGGAGGCGGTTCCGAAGCAGGAAGAATACCTCGATGTGCTCTCGCTGCTTTTTGTCCTTTTGCGGGAAACAAAGAGCAAAACCAAGTCGGAGATGGAAGCGCACTTCGACCAGCCCGAGGAATCCGAAATCTTCAAAGCCTACCCGCGGGTTCTCGCCAATCATGACCTTGTGACATTTATCTGCGATTATTGCCGCCTGATCCTGATCGGAAGCGCAAGGCCTCATGAGATCGAAGCTCTCATGGACGAAGAAATCCAGACAATGATGCGCGACAAGCTGAAGGTCTATATGGCGATCAACACCATGTCGGAAGCTCTTCCTGCACTTGGCATCGTGGCGGCGGTGCTTGGCGTCATCAAGGCGATGGGCTCGCTGGACCAGCCTCCGGAAGTGTTGGGCCATCTGATTGGCGCGGCTCTGGTTGGAACCTTTGCCGGTATTCTATTCTCCTACGGACTGTTTGGCCCGTTGGCCGCAAAGATCAAGACGGTCCGGGAAAAGAAGGTCCGGATCTATGTCATCGTGAAACAGACAATCATCGCTTCAATGAACGGAAGCATGCCCCAGGTTGCGGTTGAGCATGGCCGCAAGGCCGTATCGGCCTATGAGCGGCCCACGGTTGTGGAGCTGGAGCAGGCAACTCTCGAAGCGACATCAAGGAAGGCAGCCTGATGCAATCCTCAAATTGGGAAAGAGCGATCAAGGTCACGTCTGAGGTCATGCGCGTCCGGACACGGCGCGTTGAAGAGTCGTTGAAACCTTTTGCCGGCTTCTTCAATTCCTGTGCGGAAGCAATTGCTGAAGGATTGAAATCCATAAGCCCGCTTGCCGTGAAATGCTCGGTCTCAGAGGCCGACATCAAGAAGGTTCCTTCGGCCTCTTTCAGAGCAAATACTGTGACTTTTAACGCGAGCGGAAAATCTTTCACAGCCTGCTTCCAAGTTGAACGTCAGTTCAATAATTTGCTGTGCGATGCGGGACTGGGCGGAAATGGCCTTTGGGTCTCGACAGCAGATGACGCTTCGAGGCCGCCAAGCAAATTTGAAGTGATGCTGGTGAACCACTTTGTGAAGGCCGTGGCGGCGTGCATTCCAAGAGCATTTTTGGCTGCGACCGGTCAAGAAATCATCTTGGTTGAAGAGGAAGAGCCGGGGCCGCCAGGAGCCGCAGATGCGCAGCACATGCGCTGCATATGTGCGAAGTTCCTGGTCAACATTGTCAGTTTGTCTGCGGAAATTTCCGTCTGTTTCCCGCAAACTGAACTCGAACAGGCCTTCAGCGCGAGCGTCCTGCCGCCGCAGCAGGTTGATGCAAGAATGGAGAAGGCACTGTCCCATTGTCCATTCGAAGTTTCGGTACTCTTGCCCCCACAGCTGATGAACATCGACACTATTCTAGCACTTGAGCCGGATACCGTGTTGCGCCTGGAAGCGAGGCCCCATGACTGCGCCGTGCTGAAAGTGGAAGGCATGGAAGTCGCCAAGGGCAAGATCAGGATTCACCCCAACAAGGTTGGGCTTTTGTTACAGTAACCTGGAATTTCAGTTGTTAATGGAAAGCAAGCGGCAATGAATCTTGGCAACGGTCAAAGCATTTCGGCAGGTGGCGCGGCATCCGCCACGCCAGATCGCAAGAATGCGGGTGCGGGCTTGGCACTGGCCCACTTGCCGGTGACCGTTCAGATATTGCTTGGCTCGACGCGCATGCAGCTTTCTGAACTCATGGAACTGAAGCCTGGTCATGAGATCGGGCTCGGAACCTCACCGGAGGATCCGGTGATTCTGATGGTCAACGGCTGCCAGATTGCCAAGGGACAGCTCTACATCCTTGAGGAAGACGGCGACAAGTTCGGCCTCAAAATCACCGAAGTCATCCAGGGCCACTCAGCTTCCTAGGGTGATGCGTGTCAGCAATTCTTGCCGAACTGCCGTTGGAACCTGCCGCCCGGGAGCCGCGCTCGGCAACTGAAAAGGCGGCGATACTCCTCGCTACCCTGGAGAGTTCTCTTGCTGTCAATGTTCTGAAGAAACTTGATGCCCAGGACGTAAAGCTGATCTTGGGCTCGACTGCCAGCCTCGGCCCTCTGACATCGAGTGACGTGGAGCCGCTCGTCGAGGAATTTGCCGGCCAGTTTGCCGACGCCCTTGGAATATCAGCCAGCACCTCGCAGCTGATGGGCCTCCTGGAGACGGCCTTCACGTCGGAAGAGATTGCGGAATTCCTCGGCCAGTCTACGCGCAGGCAAACCACTTTCTCATGGAACAAGATTGCGGTCGGCATGGAGGGAATGCTGGTTCCTTTCCTGATGGACGAGCATCCACAAGTTGCCGCCTTTATCCTGTCAAAGGTTGAACCGGACCTTGCAGCACGCTGTTTGGAAACCCTCCCTGCGGAGATGCGCAGTGACATTGCGGCGCGGCTTGCAAGCATTGGCACAGTCGCCCAGCCGACCCAGGAGATTCTGGAACAGCTTCTTTCCGAAGAGCTCTTGAGCAGCAAGGAGGTTGGGAGCAGCGATCAGCGCCTCGAGCAGCTTGCAGCCATTATCAACCGGCTGGATCGCGCCGGTGCAGACGAGATCCTTGTCGAACTTGCCAAGATCAGTCCCGAGGATGCCAAGAAACTGCGGCCCTTGATCTTCATGTTCGATGACCTCGCAGGGCTCGAACAGCGCAACCGTTCCAAGCTACTGGATCGCGTTCCGACCGAAATGTTGGTTTCAGCTTTGTTCGGGATGCCGCAAGAATTCAGGGATGCCGTACTTCAGTCTTTGAGCGCACGCACCCGCCGCATGGTGGAATCGGAATTGCCGGCCGATGGTGGTGCAGCGCGCAACGACACTGTCGAAGCACGCAGGAAGATAGCCGATATGGCGGTCAAGCTTGCGAAGGCCGGTGATATTTCATTGCAAGCCGCGCCTGAAGGATCCGCGGCATCCGAGCCCGCTGTCATAACGGAACCCAACGGGAAGGCAGAGCCCGCAGGGAAGGCCGAGTGAGCGATCGCCCCGACAAGGAAAGCAAGACAGAAGCACCTTCCGAGAAACGGCTGCGGGACGCCGTCGAGAAGGGAAATGTTCCATTTTCTTCGGAGGCGGGCGTTCTTACCAGCTTCGCCGCCATCGCGATCATCTGCATGCTTCTGGTGGGGCAGGTGGGCGCCGCCTTGAGTCAAAAGCTGGCCTATGTGATTGAGTTCTGCGGCCAGTTTGATTTCCAGAACGCCAATGATGCGTTCGGAGCAGTTGGGCGGCTGACAAGCAGCATCCTGCTCATTCTTCTGCCGGTTATCGCGGTGCTGACTCTGGGCGGACTATTGGGACCTGCCGCCCAGAACGCGCCGCAGGCCAATCTTGAAAGGCTGAAGCCAAAGCCGGAACGCTTGAGCCCGGCGGAAAACTTTCAAAGAATATTCGGCAAGAGAGCCCTCTACGAGTTTGCCAAGACTCTCATCAAGGTTGTTGCCGTAACGTCAGTCTGCTTCTGGGCCCTGAGACGGAGCCAGCACGCCATATTGCTGGCGGCGACTTCCGATGTCGGCACCGTTCCCTGGCTGATTGCCGACATCGTGACGGGGGTGCTGTGGCCGCTAACGCTGGTTGCCTTGGTTATCGCGCTGGCGGATGTGGCGGTGTCCCGTTTCCGCTGGCGCAAGGACCTGATGATGACCAGGCAGGAATTGAAGGAAGAGTTCAAGCAAACGGAAGGTGATCCGCATATCAAGGAGAAGATCAAGTCCCTGGGGCGGCAAAGGGCAAAGCGCAGAATGATGGCGGATGTGCCGCGCGCAACCGTGGTCATCACCAATCCGACACACTATGCCATCGCCCTACGCTATGTTCAGTCCGAAGGTGGAGCGCCTATTGTTGTTGCGAAGGGAACGGATGCAGTCGCACTACGGATTAGGGAGCTGTGCGAGCAGCACGGCATAGCGGTCGCAGAGAATAGAGAGCTTGCCCGTGCTCTTTATCCTGCGGTGGAGGTCGGACAAGTGATTCCTGCCGAGTTCTACCGGGCCATCGCCGAGATTATACATTTCGTTAACATGAAGAACGCGATGAGCCGTACCAGAATGGTTCAAGCTTGAGGCAAGGCTGACCTGCGACACTGGACAGTGATTGGATGTCCGCCGATGTCAATACTTGAACTCCTGCCGAACCATATGAATTGGTTGAACCAGCGCTTCGCGGTTGCTGCCGGAAATGTGGCCAATATCGACACCCCCGGTTATCGCGCGAGGCAAGTCGCTGACTTTGCTCCCGTTCTGCAAAGCGTTGCCGCTGAGCTTCGCACGACAAACGATAACCACCTGGGCGCTTCGGGCGCAAACTTCCCGGCACTCGATATTGAGCACAAGCCGTCGAATGACGAGTCCCATTCAAGGAACAATGTGGTTCTTGAGGACGAGATGCGTGTGATTGGTGATACGTCCAGGCAGATCAGCATGGAAACGGCACTTTACCGCATATTTCATCGCATGACGCTTTCGAGTCTGAAGGTAGGCTGACATGGATCCTCTGAGCATCGCATCTGCAACTGCCTTCTCCGGTCTCGGCGCGCAATCCTTGCGCATGCGCGTTCTGGCCGAGAACATTGCAAATGCGGAGTCTACTGGAAAGACGTCAGGTTCAGATCCGTACCGTCGCAAGATAGTCAGTTTTGAGTCAACGCTTGACGAAGTTTCGGGCATACCATCCGTCAGGATCGCTGAGATGGGAACAGACAACGCGGAATTTCCGATGGAACACAGGCCGGGCCACCCGGCTGCTGACAAGGATGGCAATGTGAAGCTGCCCAATGTGAACATGATCGTCGAAATAACAGATATGCGGCTCGCCGGGCGCGCTTATGAGGCAAATCTGCAGGTCATCAGGCAGGGGCGGGAAATGGCTGCCAATCTCGTTGAACTGCTGAGGACCTAACAGCGATGCAGATTGGAGCAGTGCAAGCCCTTGGTGGTAGCGCAGTTACGGCGGAAAAGCTGGCGCCAACGCAATCTCCCCTGGGCGCCGGGGAAGGATCGGTTTTCGCGCAATTCTCCGAGATCCTGAATGCCGGCGAGAAGGCAGCCATTGGCGCAATCAACGGCCAGGTTCCGATGTCAGAGGCGATCAACAAGGTCTTGGAATCGGAGCGCATGCTCACGACGGTTATTGCGGCCAGGGACAAGTTCGTGAACGCCTATCTTGAACTGACAAGAATGCAGATATGAATTCGCAGAGGTTTACATGAGAGTACTTTCCATCGCCGCGACCGGCATGAGCGCACAGCAGCTCAATGTCGAAACAATCGCTAACAACATCGCCAATGCAAACACAACTGGCTTCAAGCGTTCGCGGGCCGAGTTTACCGATTTGCTCTATCAGATCGTCCGAAGCTCATCCGTGCCGAGCGCGAGCGGTGAGAGCGTCATCCCGGAAGGTGCGGAGCTTGGGCTGGGAACAAGGCTCTCCTCCATCAGAAACATAAATCTGCAAGGCCCGATCAGCAGCACAGGCAATGAACTTGATGTGGCGCTCAATGGCGACGGCTGGTTTCAGGTCAGGAATGTCGACGGCGAACTTGCCTACACCCGCTCGGGAAGCTTCAATAAGGACGCCAACGGCCAGATCGTTACGGGTGATGGGCTTCTGCTTGAACCGCCTATCACCGTGCCGCCTGATTCAATGAAGGTGTCGATCAGCAGGACTGGGCAAGTTTTCTCGCTCGCCAGCAATGGAACGGAAACCCAGATCGGCGACATTCAGCTCGCGACTTTCGTTAATAGCGCCGGGCTTCGGGCTCTGGGCGGTTCCTTGTTCAAGGACACGGAAGCTTCGGGGCCAGCTTTGACGGGCACCCCGGGGACATCCCCTTTCGGTGTACTGGAGCAAGGCTATCTGGAGGAATCCAACGTTGATCCTGTGCAGGAAATCACCGAATTGATTGCCGCACAGCGTGCTTATGAACTCAATTCGAAGGTGATCCAGGCGGCAGATGACATGGCTGGCATCGTCTCCAAGGGGCTTCGCTGAGTCATGAGAAGGCTTTTCGGCGCGCTTCTGTTGAGTGGGGCACTTAACGTCATGGCTTTGCCTGCAAGTGCGGAGGTTGTCACGATGCTGGTGCCGAACCGCACCATTGCCGCAAATGAGGCGATTTCCCCTGCCGATTTCGTTTCCCGGCAGTTCGAGGTCTCGCCGCAGCAGAAGAAACGCTACATCCTGGATGCCGAGCAGGTCTTCGGTAAGGAAGCGGCACGCAAGCTCTGGGCCGGCAAGCCCGTGCTGGCAAGCGCCGTCAGGAGAAAGGCG
>JBIOWL010000103.1:0-2752 GCA_044868645.1 Aestuariivirga sp. | reverse complement strand
GTGACACCCGTCACCTCCGCGCCACACACCTCCGCCAGATACAATCCGAGGCCACCCCAGCCCGAACCGATGTCCAACACCTTCATGCCCGGCTTGATCTGAAGCTTCGCGGCCAAGTGCCGTTTCTTGGCGAGTTGCGCTTCTTCGAGTGTGGAATTGGGTGTTTCGAAATAGGCGCAGGAATACTGCCGGTCCACGTCGAGGAAAAGATCATAGAGCTTGCCCGAAAGGTCGTAGTGGTGCGCGATGTTGTGCTTGGCCTTCCCGACCGGATTGTGTTGATGGACGCGCCGCAACACCTTGCGGATGCCTGCGGTCAGGCTATGCAGCGTATTCGCCTTGCTCCGCCACATGTTTTGGGTGGCAAGCGCCAGTAAATCATAGATGGTACCATGCTCGAGCCTCAGCGTGCCGTCCATATAGGCTTCGCCCAGCTTCAAGTCCGGATACATGGCAATGGCTCGCGCCGTTGCGCCGGACGCAAAACGGATATGCACCGGATTGCCCGTGCCGTCGCCATAGCGCCGAGTCATGCCGAGCCAGTCCGTCACCGTGAGATCGCCCGAGACAACGAGCTCTGAGAGAACCTTGTCGAACAACATGTCACGCACCTCCAGGAGGCGCCATGCCGTTTTCCCAAGTGGTGGCGCCACCCCCAACGCCCTAAGGAAACCATCAATCAAATGGTTCCGCAAGCACCTCCGGTGCAGGGCTGTTAACCACCTCAGCTACAGCGGGCGGTCATCCGCCATTGGTTCTCCTCATAGCGGGGGCTATCGGTTAAAACGCCATTCTGCCCATCTGGGCACTTGAAATAGCGGAGGCTGGAGGTCGCAACGGCCACCGCATCCTTTTGCTGACCCTTGCCCATGCCATTGACGGCCATGGCAAAACGGCCACCATCAAGGGGCGCGAAGTCAAGCTGATAGGTTTTGCCATTGTAGAAGATGGGCTCGCGCCGGCTGTTGGCTGATGAACTGGCCGCTGTTGCATCATTTGTCACACGAATGCCGCTCTTGTCGCTGCTGCAACCTGACAAAACCAGGATCAAAACAATTGGTACAAGAAAGTGTCGCATCATGCTCCGCACATAGCCTGTGTGCCCTCGACGCAGCAAGCAGAAGCTGGCAGAACGCCCACGCCATGACGACGCATTTTGACGCCACCACACTGCTTTCTTCTCGCGGCGCCACCGCCGATGAAGGCGCCATCATCCGCATGTCCCAGCGTACGCGCGAGCTCCGCGCCAAGGGGCGTGATGTGGTGGCCCTGACCCTCGGCGAGCCCGACTTCGATACACCGAGGAATATCAGGGATGCGGCGACCCGCGCCATGGATCAAGGCCACACCCACTATGCACCAATCGCCGGAATACCTGAGCTGCGTGAGGCCATTGCCCGGAAACTGCAGACAGAGAACGGCCTCGGCTATCAGGCTAGCAACATTGTCCTCGCCAATGGCGTGAAACAGGCCATCACCAATGCCATTCTCTCGGTCATCGGACCAGGCGATGAGGTGATAATCCCTGCCCCGTACTGGCTGTCCTACGAAACGGGCGCCCGCTTTGCAGGCGGAAAGCCGGTCATTCTGCCGGCGACCGTGGAAGAAGGTTACAAGGTTCCGGCTGAGCGCATTGCCGCGGCGCTGACCGAGCGCAGCAAACTTCTGATCATCAACAGCCCATCCAACCCGTCCGGGGCGCTCTGGTCCCGTGCCGAACTTGAAACCATTGCCGAAGTCGTGGCGGGTCATCCGCGGCTGATGGTGATGTCGGATGAAATCTACGAGTACATCGTCTTCGATGGCGCGTTCACGTCATTCGCTGCGCTCCCCCGCATGCAAGAGCGCACCATCACGCTGAACGGATTTTCCAAGGGTTTCGCCATGACCGGCTGGAGGCTGGGCTATGGTGCAGCGCCCGAGCCGATCGCCAAGGCCATGGCCCGCATGCAGAGTATGGTCTCCGCGGGGGCCAATGCCTTTGTTCAGCATGCCGCAATAGAAGCATTGAACGGTCCGCGCGATGATGTGCTGTTTATGCGCGAAACCTATCAGAAGAGGCGAGACAACGTGCTGGCCGCCCTCTCTACCATGAAGGGCGTGCGTATTGGTGCCATTCCTGCCACCTTCTATGCCTTTCCCGATGTGTCAGGCGCACTCGGCAAGAAAGCCGGAAATCATGTGGTGAATACCTCTGAGGAACTCTGTGATTGGCTGCTCGAAGAACAAGGCGTTGCCACGGTGCCAGGTTCCGCCTTTGGCGCTCCACAATCCATCAGGCTGTCCTTCGCAACCAGCGACGAGAACCTCGCCAAGGGCCTCGGACGGCTTGAAACCGCATTCGCATCGCTGACCTGAAAAGAAACGGGGAACGTCACCGCTCCCCGCTTGTCTATTCTGCCGCGTGCCTCAGAGGTTCCCGCACTGTCACGTGTGCCGGCGCTTTTTCGGGAGCGGCCTGCTCACGCCTGCGGTCCTTGGCGATGAAGGAATAGATCGCCGGCGTGATGAACAGCGTGAACATCGTACCGATGGTCATGCCTGCGGCAATGACGACGCCGATGTCAAAGCGGCTCTTGGCACCCGCGCCACCTGCAATGAGCAGTGGCACAACACCGATCACCATGGCGGCAGTTGTCATTAGGATGGGCCGCAAGCGCACTGCAGCGGCCTCCTTGATCGCACTGTTCTTGTCGAGGCCCTGCGTTTCCTGGAGCTTGTTGGCAAACTCCACCATCAGGATGCCGTGCTT
>JBIOWL010000102.1:0-2473 GCA_044868645.1 Aestuariivirga sp. | reverse complement strand
TCGATCCGCTGCTCTATTTCAAAGGCTTCCAGGCTTTACAGACCCACCGCATGGCGCATCGGCTTTTGCATATGGGGCGCAAGGATTTTGCCAATTATCTGCAAAGCCGATCCTCCATGATTTCAAGCGTTGACATCAATCCGGCGGCGAAAATCGGCAAGGGCATCATGATTGATCATGGCCATGATATCGTGATCGGTGAAACCTCGGTGGTGGAAGACAATGTTTCCATTCTGCAAGGGGTGACATTGGGAGGCACCGGCAAGGAAACCGGCGACCGGCATCCGAAAATCAGGCACGGCGTATTGATCGGTGCTGGCGCCAAGATTCTGGGCAATATCGAAGTTGGCCATTGCTCGCGGGTTGCTGCCTGCTCGGTTGTTTTGCACGACGTTCCGCCAAATCGCACCGTTGCAGGCGTGCCTGCCAAGATCGTTGGCTATGCCGGTTGCGAAGAACCTGCGCGGGCCATGGACCACCAGGTTGAAGATATTGCGGACCAACTCGAATAGGGTTAGACCTCGACAATTCACCCTTTAGGAGCCTGCCAATTTGAAGCCCGATGAACTTGCCAAGCTGAACAAATATTTTCGCAGCACCTTTGGCTTACAAACGATCGCGGTGCGCAAGCGCCCGCAGAAAGATGACAGCTGCGAGGTTTATATTGGCGACGAGTTCATCGGCGTGATTTCGAAGGATGAGGAGGACGGTGAACTGTCCTATCATTTCTCCATGGCAATTCTGGACATTGATCTGGAATAGCTAAAGCATGATCGTCACTTGTTGAATCATGCGCCGGATGAGGGCTTCTTGACCAAGGGCTTCAATTAAAACTAAAGCGCTCTAGCAGGCTGCTGAAAAACTCGCAATTTCATGTTGATTATGTCTTGTTGGGCATTGATTTGAGCATTGGTTCTGCGCCGGGCCCGTTGCGCTAGGGCTTTGCGGCGGGTCTTGAATACACTTGGCGTCGGCTTTCATGCGGGCTGTCTCAGCAGCTTTGGAATACGGATGATGTTGTAGGCTGCCATGGCAAAGGTGAAGGCGGCAGTGATCTTGGCGAGCCCTCTGACTTTCACCTGTGCGATGCCGCCGATGGTCTTGGCCCAGCCGAAGCCTTCCTCGATGCGCTTGCGGATTCGCTGACTGATGGCATAGCCGGGATGGCGTGTGGTGCGTCCATCCATGGCGGTTGCGCGGACCACGCCGTGCTTACTGACGCGGGCGTCGATGGCAATATGGGGCGTGACCTTGCGGGCCCGAAGGGCTGCGACAAAGCCTTGCGTATCGAACAGCTTGTCGGCGCCCAGCGTAATGCGGCGCGACTTTGGCTTGCTGCGGTCAATCAAGGCCAGGGCCGTGTCACGCTCTGCGGTTCCAGTCGCGTGGCTCACCTGGCAATCGACAATCAGCCCGTTGCGGTTCTCCATCAGTGTATGGCCCAGAAAGCACAGCCTGCTTTCCTTGCCATTGCCCTTGCGGAACAGCCTTGCATCGGGATCAGTGGTTGAGCCATGCGTCTCGTTTGAGCGCTTCTCCTTGTGGAAGCTGCGCTCGCCGTTGCGTCCCGGTGACGGCGGCTGGCCTGAGCCATCCTTCGGCACGAAGCTCTTCATCGAGGCCCAGGCATCGATCATCGTGCCGTCCACAGTGAAGTGATCCGATGACAGAAGCGACCTGACCTGGGCCAGGCCGGTCAGCGTCTTGAGGAAACTCTGCGCCACCTCCGTCGTCAGCAGCCGCTCGCGGTTTTTCGAAAAGGTCGAGGCGTCCCACACTTGATCATCCATGCTCAAGCCCACAAACCAGCGGAACAATATATTGTAGTCGATCTGCTCCACCAGCTGGCGCTCCGAGCGTATCGTGAAGAAGGCTTGCAGCAACGTCGCCTTGAGCAGTTGTTCGGGCGGGATCGAAGGACGCCCGGTGTGCGAATAAAGTTCCGTGAACTGCCCCGACATCTTCCCAAGAACCTGCTCGACCAGTGTCCGGATCGCCCGCAGCGGGTGATCCGCGGCAATACGCTCCTCCAGCCGCACATACGAAAACATCCCCTCAGAACACTTCTCGTCTCCGCGCATCGCAAATCCCTCCGGCTTCAAAACCAGACTGAATCATATCCCGCGACTAAATCAAAGAGTTTTTCAGCAACCTGCTAGCGTGTGAACTCTTTCAAGAGAATCTGCGCTGTCTCATCAATGTCCTTCCACTCTTCCAGCCGTTGACGCGAGAATCGCACCCGCGCCATGACGCCTTGCGTGATGGGCAGGAAGCGCTCGCAGATGATGGGTCCTAGCACAGAGGGTTTCTTGTCGCAGCGGATAATTTCGCTTGTTGAAGCCA
Organism: Aestuariivirga sp.; assembly: GCA_044868645.1. Lineage (GTDB taxonomy): Bacteria > Pseudomonadota > Alphaproteobacteria > Rhizobiales > Aestuariivirgaceae > Aestuariivirga. The sequence goes on along the minus strand of JBIOWL010000102.1, from coordinate 130 downwards.
CAAGAAGTTCGGAATCCGTATAGGGCGAATCGGTTTTGAATTTTCTGAGGACGAGACCCGCCTCATTGCCTTCAATGGGATCAAGATAAACGCTGTAGATTGGGTCCATGCGTTCTTCGAGACCGGTTCT
>JBIOWL010000101.1:0-11383 GCA_044868645.1 Aestuariivirga sp. | reverse complement strand
GCGAAATCATCCGTGTCCTGAAGATAATAGGCCTGATAGTGCTGGGGCCGCGCTTCATTGACAAGGGCCTGCGGGGCTTGCGGCTTTCCTTCCAGCGCCGACTTGCGGTCCATCAGGAAGAATTCGAGTTCGACGGCGCCGACAGGCAGCATGTTGAGATCGGCCTTGAAGCGATTGACAATGCCTTCCAGGGCGTTCCTCGGATCGGCGTAGTGGGGCTTGCCATCAAGATCGTGGAGCTTGGCTGTATATTGGGCCGATGGCACATCGATCCAGGGCACGCGATGCATGGAGCCGGGCACGGGCCAAAGCAGAAGATCACGGTCGCCTTCATCGAAGACGAGGCCCGTTTCGGGTACGTCCTGCCCCGTCACATCCAGCACGGAAGCGGAGATGGGCAGAAAGCGGCCATCCTTCCATCCGGGCACCACTTCATCGCGGCGCAGGATTTTGCCGCGGGCAACGCCGCACAGATCGGTCCAGACGATGTGGACGCTTTCAATATCGGGATTGGCATCCAGGAATGATTGGGCTTCGGGCCCAAGGCGCGGGGTGACATAGGTCGTCATCATCTTCCTCCCGTTTCCGTCTGATCACGGAAACGCGTTAATTGGCAAGTTCGGCGAGGCAGCGGTCCAGTTGATGAAGCAGTTCATCGACATGTTGGGCTTCCGTTGCCGGGCAAATGAGCATCATGTTGTGGAACGGCGTTACTACAACGCCGCGGTTCAGGAGATAGTGATGCACCGCCCCGTCAATGGGCCGGTGAATCACCTGGGAGGCCTCGAAACCGTTCTTAGGAGGCTTTCCCACGCACATGAACTCCACGCGGGCGCCCACGCGGGTCACGTGCCAGTCCACGCCATGTTTGATGATGCGCTCCGCAATGCCCTTTTCGAGCTTCTTGGCGAGCTCGATCAGGGGCGCATAGGCTTCCCTGGTGAAATAGTGTTCGAGCACCGTCTTGATGAGGGCGAGCTGGATGCGCGAACCTGAGAGTGTCGTGCCGATGCCGGAGCGGCCGCTGCCGCGTCCTGCGAGATAATCCCGGATGCGGCCTGCAACTTCCGCCGAAAAGCCATAAACGGCGGCGGGAATGCCGCCGGCAATGGGCTTTCCGAAAACAAGCGCATCGGGTGCAATGCCATGTTCGCGGGCGTAACCGCTGGGACCGGTTGAAAGCGTATGCGTTTCATCCATGATGAGAAGCGTTCCGGTCTTGCGTGTGGCTTCACGCAGATGTTCGAGAAAGCCTGGCTGCGGTAATACCATGCCAACATTGGTCATGACCGGTTCGGCCAGCACGCAGGCCACGTCCCGGTCTGCCAGCGCGGCATCAAGCGCGGGAATGTCATTGAACTCGATGACCTTGGTGAATTGCGTGAGATCACGCGGCTCGCCCACGAGATCGTGGAATTGTTGGACGACACCGCCATCGGCGCCGACAAAGGTGTCATCGACGGCACCGTGATAGCAATGGTTGAAGATGAGGATCTTCTTGCGACCCGTGACGGCGCGGCACCAGCGCAACACGGCGCGATTAGCATCGGACGCTGAAGTCGTTACCTGCCAGAAGGGCAGCCCAAAGCGATCGTTGAGAAGCTCGCCCACCGCAGCAGCATCTTCCGATGGCATCATGGTGGTGAGACCCCTGGCGCCTTCGCGGGCGAGGCACTCCACCACAGGCAGCGGCGCATGGCCGAACATGGCGCCGGTGTCGCCGAGACAGAAGTCGATGTAACTGTGGCCGTCGGCGTCAGTGAGCGTCACACCCTTGGCTTCATTGATGAAGAGCGGGAAGGGCGTATCCCAATCCACCATCCAGTGCATGGGCACGCCGCGCAGCCAATGTTCTGACGCTTTTTCGGAAAGGGCTTTGGATTTCGGATTGCGCTGGGAAAAGAGGGCCTTTTCCCTCTCCAGCATGGAATTTACCGCTGTTTCCGAAACCTCGACACGCATGATGCCCTTGCAATTGGTGAACGCGTTCTCACTCTAGCCAAGGCCAAGGACTGAAAACAACCCCGTGCCATGCGAACAGAACGTTCAGGCAACTCCGATGCGCAGCAAGTCGTGGATGTGGATGAGGCCAATGGGCTTGCTGTTCTCATCCACTACGAAGATCGCAGTGATTTGTTTGGTGTTGATGAGCTCAATGACTTCGCCGGCCAGCATGTCGCCATCAATGGTTTTCGGTGCGCGGGTCATGATTTCCGATGCTGTATGGACCTTGGCTTCATGGGCCATGTTACGCCGCAGATCGCCATCGGTGACCATGCCAACGAGCTTGCCCGTATCATCAATGACGCCAACGCAGCCGAAACGCTTTGCGTTGATTTCAGCGATGACCTTGGCAAGTGTTGCGTCGGGCCGGACCAGCGGCAGTTCCGCACCCTTATGCATGATGTCGCGGGCGTGCCTGATCTGGGCACCAAGTTTTCCGCCGGGATGGAAAGCGCGGAAGTGAGTTGCGGTGAAGCCCTTGTCTTCGAGCAATGCCATGGCGAGCGCATCGCCCAGCGCGAGTTGCAGCAAGGTTGATGTCGTCGGGGCGAGACCGTTGGGGCAAGCTTCCTTCGCCCTGGGAAGAAGCAGCACGATATCGGCGGCGCGGGCAAGCGTGCTCTTTTCGTCCGCTGTCATGGCAATCATGGGAACAGAGAAGCGCGCGCAGTAGTTCAGGATATCTTTGAGTTCGGCAGACTCGCCGGAGTTGGAGAGCAGCAGCACGATATCTTTTGTCGTGATCATGCCAAGGTCGCCATGACTTGCCTCGGCAGGATGGACAAAGGCAGCGGGCGTGCCGGTTGATGCGAGGGTTGCAGCAATCTTGCGGGCGATATGGCCGCTCTTGCCCATGCCGCTGACAATCACGCGGCCTTCCGTGCGCTTGATGATTTCCATGGATTTTGAAAGGTTGACGCCAAGCCCGCCCTCCAGCGCGGCGAAAAGTGCAACCAGGCCTTCCTGCTCGATACCCAAGGCACGGCGGGCGCTTTCGAGCCAGGTTTTTTCGGGTGCTGTATCTTCGGCCATGGGTCCTGCAGGGGTTGGAACAGGCATTCAATAAACGGTTAACCATGGTGCCGCTAGTGTCCCGTTTGGGATGGTTTTGGCTGTGTTTTGCAGGCCGGCCTGCGTGGCCTTTTGTTTGTCGGCGTTCCTTTCGGTTGCCGCGCCATTTTCTCATGCCCAGACAATAGACGATAGCAGCAGTGAAGATGCGGATGAAACGGTGGCGCCGGAACTCCGGCTTCCTCCTCCCATCACCATTGGCGATGATGACCTGCCTCTTCCCAAGCCGAAGAAAGCTGCCGAGGTGGTTGATCCCTATGCGGCTCCGGGCTTGAGGCTTGGCGCCTTCACATTTTTTCCGGAAGTGAAGATCGGCGGCGTTGCAACCAGCAATGCGCAAGGTTCAGCTGATGGCACTTCCGATCTTGCCCTTGAAGTTACACCAAGCTTCCGGCTGGAAAGCGATTGGGTCCGGCACAAATTCACAATGTCCGGTGATGCGACAGTTGAGCGTTTCGCGGAATATGAGGATCTGTCATCTGAATCGGGATCAGTGGAGGCGGCACTGCGGCTTGATGTGCGCCATACCACCACCGCCGATTTTGACATGAAGTATGAACTGCAATCGTCGGGCGGCCAGAACAGCGAAGTTCCGGCAACGGCCATCGGCAAGCGCCGCGATCATACGCTTTCAGGTTCTGCCGCCGTCACGCATGACACAGGCTGGGCAGAGGCTCGCTTGAAGCTGGGTGCGGAGCGGCATCTCTATGATGATGTCGAGCTTTCCGGTGGCGGCAGTGAAGATAACGGTGACCGAGAATTCACGGGCTATACGGTGGCGCTGCGCGGCACCCTTGAACGGGGCACCATACTCTCACCCTTCGTGGAAGCGGCCTATGAGCCGCGCATTCATGACAGAGAAGTGGACAGAAATGGCGTGAGGCGGGATTCGCAAGGCCTGCGCATTACGGCGGGCCTTGCCATTGATGATGATCCCATCTGGGACGGTGAAGTGGGGGCGAGCCTCCTTTATCGGACTTACGAGGATGGCAGCCTCGAAGACCAATGGGTGCCGGGGCTCACGGCGAACCTTGCATGGCAGCCCACCGACCTCACGCGCTTCGAGTTCAATGCCGGTGTCTCGCTTGAAGAAACCATCACGGCAGACCAGTCTGCCATAAAGCGCTGGTCTGCCGATATTGAGGCAACCCATGCACTGCGCGAAAATGTCGATCTCAAGGCAGGCGGCGGCTTCACATTCGAGGATGGCAGCGGGACGGCGCTGACCGCAGAAGCGAGCCTCGGCATTGACTGGACAATCAATCCCTATCTGCTGCTGTCAACGGAATATGAAGCAAGCTGGGTCGATGTTTCATCGTCGCCGAACTATGGCGAGCACCGCCTCACCAGCAGCGTGACCTTGAGAAGATAGGATGCGGGTCGACGGCTATTTTTGAGCGGGCATTTTCAGGACTTGGACGATTTCCGAGAGACTTGAGCTGGCATCCCAGCTGAGGTGACCCTTGTGGGTGGAAATCACCTGTTCCAGGGCAAGGCGAAAGGCGGGGGCCAGCACATCGTGTTCCAGCGCAAAGGCCACATTGGCTGCGAGGAAGCCCACCTTGTCGCCGCAGTCATAGGTGGTGCCCACATATTTCACGCCGTGGAACGGCTGTTTTGACATGAGGCCGATCATCGCATCGGTGATCTGTATCTCGCCGCCCGCGCCCGGCTCCTGTTTTTCAAGTTCATCGAATATCTCGGGCTGGAGAATATAGCGCCCGGAGATGATGAGGTTCGAGGGCGCGCGTTCGCGCCGCGGCTTCTCGACCATGCTGCCGATGGCGAAATGGTTATCCTTCCAGTCCTCTGCGGCGACCACGCCGTAGCGATGAACCTGGTCCCAAGCGACCTCCTCCACGGCGATGACGTTGCCACCACCGCGACCATCATAGACGTCCATCATCTGCTGCAGGCAGCCGGGCTCGGCCTTCATGATCATGTCAGGCAGCAGCACGGCAAAGGGCTCGTTCCCGACGAGGTGACGGGCACACCAGATCGCATGGCCCAGGCCCAGGGGCTCCTGCTGGCGGGTGAAACTTGTTTGACCGGCGCCCGGTAAATCTTCCTCGAGAGCGGTGAGCTCAACGGATTTGCCACGCTTCCGCAGCGTCGATTCCAGTTCATACTGCTTGTCGAAATGATCCTCGATCAGGGATTTGTTGCGGCCAGTAACGAATATGAAGTGCTCAATTCCCGCCTCACGCGCCTCGTCAACCACGATTTGTATGAGCGGGCGGTCCACAACCGTCAGCATTTCCTTCGGCATGGCCTTGGTGGCGGGGAGAAAACGGGTGCCGAGTCCGGCCACGGGGAAAACGGCTTTGCGAATGGTGCGCTTCATCTTAACGGGCTCTTAACTTATAAAACAACGGATGCAGCCACCTTAACGGGAGTTGCGGAAGAATTGCATAGGTTTCCGCAATTGATTCCAAGTTAAGGATTGGATGGCGCAGATGGCAGTCTTGGTTACAGGCGGTGCCGGATATATCGGCAGCCACATGGTTCTTGCCCTGACGGATGCAGGCATCGAGACCATTATTATCGACAATCTCTCGACCGGCTTTGCCTGGTGTGTCTCGCCGCAGGCTACGCTGATGCGCAGCGACATTGGCGATGACGGATTTTTGCTCAAGATCATGCGGGAGCGAAAGTTCGAGGCTGTCATCCATTTTGCCGGATCCATCGTGGTGCCGGATTCCATTACCGATCCCCTGGCCTATTATCTCAACAACACTGTCAAGTCGCGCATGCTCATGGAGTGCGCCGTCAAGGCGGGGATTCCCAATTTCATCTTTTCCTCGACGGCGGCGGTCTACGGAAACCCCGAGCAGCTTCCCATCGACGAAGCCGCAGCACTGCGGCCGATCTCGCCCTATGGCACGTCAAAGCTGATGACGGAATTGATGTTGCGCGATTCCCACCTCGCCTATGGCCTTAACTATGTGGCTCTGCGCTATTTCAACGTGGCCGGCGCCGACCCTCGAGGGCGCAGCGGCCAGTCGAGCCCACGTGCTACCCATCTTATCAAGGTGGCGTCGCAAGTGGCCCTTGGCCAGCGCAAAGAACTTCAAATCTTCGGTAGCGACTATGACACGCCGGACGGAACGTGCGTTCGAGATTACATCCATGTTTCCGATCTCATCTCGGCGCATATGAAAGCGCTTTCCCATCTTCAGGGTGGCGGGCAATCGGGTGTCTTCAATTGCGGCTATGGCCGGGGTTATTCGGTGCTCGATGTGATCGGTGCGATCGAGCGCGCCAGTGGAATGAAGCTGCCTGTCAGGATGGCGGAGCGCCGCGCCGGTGATCCTGCAGGACTGGTTGCCGGAGCGGGTAAGGCACGCCATGTGCTCGGCTGGGAACCGGAACATGACGATCTCGATTTCATCGTGTCATCGGCGCTTGCCTGGGAGCGTCATTTGCAGCGGCGCAACGCCGCCTGAGGCACACCCAAAACTGCCGTATTTTGTAAGTCTTCTGCAGTGCGATAGTTTCAGGGTGGGCTGCCGAATCGGCATCCAGTCATTGAAGTGGAGCATGTCCTTATCGCAAAAGCGGTTCCCACTTTTGCGGAACATGCTCAGGGAGACACGGCGCATGAGACTCAGGACGGCGACGCTGGGGGCAGCACTGGTGGCGGGAGCCTTGATGATAACTGCCCCGGCCCACGCGGACCCAAAGTTCGAGGCCTTCATTCAAAGCCTTTGGCCGCAAGTGAAGGCTGCGGGTATTCCGCGCAGTCTCTTCGATCAAGCCTTTGCCGGCGTGACAGAGCCCGATCCCGCCGTTCTGAAACTTGCCAAGGTGCAACCGGAGTTTACCTCGACCACATCGGAATATCTGGCGAAGGCCGTCACCAGCATCCGCATCGAAACCGGCAAGACGAAGAAGGCGGAACTTGCCTCCCTCTTGAAGGCGATCGAATCCAAATATGGCGTGGACCGCCACATCCTGCTCGGCATCTGGGGCATGGAATCAAATTTCGGCAAGGACCTTGGGTCCATGGGCGTGATGCGCTCGCTGGCAACGCTCATGTATGCAGGCCGCAAGCGCGATTATGCGCGCGGGCAGTTGATCGCCGCCTTCAAGATTCTTCAGCGCGGCATTCGCAAGCCCAACAATTTCACCGGCTCGTGGGCTGCCGCCATGGGTCATACGCAATTCATCCCGTCGTCCTATCTTTCCTATGCGGTTGATTGGACGGGTGATGGCAAGCGGGACATTTGGGGTTCCTATGAGGATGCGCTTGCTTCTTCGGCGAACTATCTCGCCAAGGCGGGCTGGCGTTCAGACCGGCCCTGGGGCGTTGAAGTAAAACTGCCAGAAGGCTTCAACAGGGGCCTCATTGGCCGCAGAACGTGGAAAAGTTACGCGCAGTGGAGCAAGCTTGGCATCGTGCCTGCGGCGGGCAGTGAATTCGAAAGCCCGAAGGCGGAAGCCTTCGTGATGATCCCGCAAGGGATCGACGGCCCGGCATTTCTGGTCACAAAGAATTTCCTGGCGATCATGGATTATAATTTCTCGCATTCCTACGCGATTGCTGTCGGACATCTTGCGGACCGTATTCGTGGAGAAGGAGCCATCCGCGGGTCATGGCCGGATACGGGCTTCGGCCTGTCATTCGAACAGCGCGTGGAAATCCAGAAGCGCCTTTCCGCCATGGGATTTGAAACGGGCGGCGCCGACGGCCGCTTTGGTGCGCGCACCTATGAAGCCGTCATCGCTTTCCAGCGCAAGGCTGGCCTTCCGCTCGATGGCAAGCCAAGCGTCAAGCTGCTTGAGCGGTTACGCAAGGGAAGCTAGGTTCGACCCATGAAGTTCGTGCTTCCTGCTGCGTTGATGGCCGCGTGCTTGTGGGGCGGAGTTGCTCTTGCACAAAGCGTGGAAGAACCGTTGATGGGTTCGGAGGCGTCGCAAGATCAAAGCGCGACGGCTGCGCAGCCCGGTGCGCCGGAACTTGGCGCTGATTTCGGCGGGGCGGACGGCGTCTACAGGATATTGGTGATCGGGGATTCGCTGGCCGGCGGCTTTGGCGCAGGGCTTGCCCGTATGGCGGAGGAGGATGCGCGCATCGAAGTCGTCAACCGCTTCAATGAGGCCTCGGGACTGGCCCGGCCGGAGTTCTATGATTGGGTTGCAGCGGTGCCAAAGATCGTCATTGCCAAGGATTATGATGCAGCCGTTGTGGAACTGGGATTGAACGACCGCCAGGACATCCGCAGCGGCGCCAGCCAATTGCAGTTCCGCTCTCCTGAATGGGTGGCAGCCTATAAGGCGCAGTCAGCGGCCCTTGCTGAAAAACTTCTGGGTGCCGGACTTCATGTCTATTGGCTTGCCATTCCGCCAGTGGCGGATCCTGAACTTGATGCCGATCTCAAATTCATCAGTTCGTTGCACAAGGAAGAGGTGCAATCGAAAGGCGGGCATTTTGTCGATCTTTCGCAATATTTCCTTGGCCCCGATGGGCGCTATAGCGAACGGGGCCCCGATGAGACGGGCGCGGACAGGAAGTTGCGTGCGCGTGACGGCATCACTTTCATGAAGCAGGGCAACAGCCGCTTCGGGCAATTATTGCTGGCGGCCATCAAGCAAAAGGAAGCTGAAGGCGGCGGCCCTGGAAATATGCAGGCTTCCGGCAGCGCCCTGCAGCAGGACGGAACGGAGGGCGTTACCATCGATGTCGGCACCGCTCTGCCGCAGTTCGGCCAGGAGGGGCTGGAAGGAGAACAACTGGCTTTCAACGCGGCCGAGATCAAACGTGCCGTGGTAAGCACGGGCGCACCTGCGGCTTCGGCACAGGCCGATCTTTCGAAGTTGCATGCCGTAGCAGGAAGCGCTGCAGAAAAGCTTTTCACCGCCGGTGAAGTGGGCATGGCGCCTGCGGGCCGGTTTGACGATTATTCGATCCCCGCAGGTCCCTAGTGCGCTTTCCGGCCACGTGGAATCACGTGGCCGAAAGGAATTCGCGCCAAATTAATATGTTGGAGCAAGTTCGCTTCGCGGACCTCCGGTTCTTATCGGCCAAGTCTGCAACTTGGCCGGAATTGGCTCTAGCGCTATCAGCGCGGCAGGACGGTCGAGCCCATCAAATATTCATCGACAGCGCGGGCGGCTTGCCTGCCCTCGCGGATGGCCCAAACCACAAGCGACTGGCCACGACGCGCATCACCCGCGGCAAAGACCTTATCGAGGCTCGTTTTGTAGTCCTTGAGGTTGGCTTCCACATTGCCACGCGGATCAAGCTTGACACCGAGGTTCTTCACCATGCCTTCGTGCACAGGGTGCACAAAACCCATGGCGAGCAACACAAGATCGGCCTTGAGCTCGAACTCGGTGCCGGGAATGGGCTTGAAGTCAGAGCCGGCTCTTGCGCATTGCAGCGCGACGACTCTTCCATCCTGTCCCTTGAAGGCATTCGTCGCCACGGCGAAATCACGTTCGGCGCCTTCCTGTTGCGATGACGAGGTGCGGAGCTTCATGGGCCAGTTGGGCCAGGTGAGCGCCTTGTTTTCCTTCTCTGGAGGCTTCGGCATGATCTCGATTTGCGTCACTGAGAGAGCGCCTTGACGTATCGAAGTTCCGATGCAGTCGCTTCCCGTATCGCCGCCACCGATCACCACCACATGCTTGTCTTGGGCAAGGATGGGCTTGTTGTCGAGCGGGCTTTCCTTGGAGACGCGGCGGTTCTGCTGGGGCAGGAAATCCATGGCGAAGTGAATGCCATCAAGGTCGCGGCCGGGCACAGGAAGATCGCGAGACTTCTCCGAACCTGCGCAGATCAGCACGGCGTCAAAGGAATCGACCAACTGCTTTGCATCCTGAGTGACGCCGATATGGGCGCCGTAGTGGAAGACAACGCCTTCTTTCTCCATCTGCGCCACGCGGCGGTCGATGAGGTGCTTTTCCATCTTGAAGTCGGGAATGCCGTAGCGCAGGAGGCCACCGGCCTTCGCCTGCTTCTCGAAAACATGGACGCTGTGGCCGGCACGCGCCAGTTGCTGTGCGGCGGAAAGGCCGGCGGGACCAGAGCCCACGACCGCGACTTTCTTGCCGGTCTTCATCTCGGGCGGAAGCGGGCGGACCCAGCCTTCGCGCCAGGCGCGGTCGACAATCGCACATTCGATCGTCTTGATGGTGACCGGCATGTCCTCGATGTTGAGCGTGCAGGAGGCTTCGCAGGGCGCCGGGCAAACGCGACCGGTGAACTCCGGAAAATTGTTGGTGGAATGCAGGTTACGCGACGCCTCGTGCCAATCGCCGGTATAGACGAGGTCGTTCCAATCGGGGATCTGATTGTTGACCGGGCAGCCATTGTGACAATAGGGGATGCCGCAATTCATGCAGCGCGCCGCCTGACTGCGCGTCGATTCCTCGGACAAGGGAATGACGAATTCGCCCCAATGGCGAATGCGATCGGCGGCCGGCTTATACTTCCGGTCCTGCCGTTCGATTTCGAGAAAGCCGGTGACCTTTCCCATTTAGCGTCCTTCCTTCGTCCTCATCAGTGCAGCGGCGCGATCTTCAATTCGCGCTCACATCGGGAAATCCAATCGGTGATATTGCGCCGGGGGGCCAGGTTGAATCCGCCTTCGTCGGCCAAGCGTGTGTAGGCGAGGAGCGCGATGTCGGCGATGGTCATCTGTTCCCCGACGAGCCACGTCCGATCTCGCAGTTCGCTGTCGAGCAGATCGAGAGCCTCATCGCCACGCTTTACACGCCACGCCTCAAGCTCCTCGCGCGGTTTGCCGAGAAATTTCATCTGATACCGGCACACTGCGACATAGGGTTCGTGGCTGTATTGCTCCCAAAACAGCCATTCATCGACTTTGGCCTGCGTGAACGGATCCCGCGGCAGCAGTTCGCTGTCGCGAGCCAAATAGCGGATGATCGCATTTGACTGCGCCAGCGCGCGGCCATCGTCAAAAACGACCGCCGGCACCTGGCCCATGGGGTTGATGGCCAGGTAGTCGGGCTTGCGCGTTTCGCCCTTCACGACGTCAATCTGGCGCCAGTCGTAGCTCAGACCAAGCTTGTCGGCGGTGAATTTCACCTTGTGACAATTGCCCGACCTGATGTCTCCATAGATCAGCATCGCAATCAGGCACTCCGCCGCAACCCAATGGTCATGCCGTCGCTCGTCTCCTGCGCCTTCTCGAGTTCCTGAAGGGCGCGGCGATATTCGACCGGCATGACCTTCACGAACTTGCGCAAGTAATGCCCCCAGTTATCGAGGATTTCCTTCGCTCGCGCCGAGTGCGTGTATTTGTAGTGGCGCGCCAGGAGCTCCCAGATGCGTTCGCCATCG
>JBIOWL010000100.1:0-2310 GCA_044868645.1 Aestuariivirga sp. | reverse complement strand
AAGCTCCTTCATCTCCATGGAGATGGTTGAGAGCGTTTTGCTCTCCGACGTGCGGATTACGGGTGTAAAGAGTCCCCCTTCGACAGCAACGGCAACGCCAATGTCAGACCGGTGATGCTGCAGAATGGCATTATCGGCAAACGTGACATTCGCTGCCGGCACCTGCTGCAGCGCAAGCGCCATGGCCTTGATGATGAAGTCATTGATAGAAAGCTTCCATACCGGTGACTTGTCCGGATTGTGGGGTGCATGCCCGTTGAGCCGCTGGCGAATGGCCATCAACGTGTCGATGGTGCAGGTTGCGGTCAGGTAGAAGTGAGGTACTGTCTGTTTCGACAGTGTCAGCCGCTGCGCGATTGTGCGGCGCATGCCATCCAGCGGAATTTCTGTAAATGACCCCGCCTCGAATTGTGCCCGCGTGCCGGCGTCTGCACCAGTTTCTGCCGCCGGAGAACGGGCCTTCACAGGTGTTGGGCGGGAGGACTGCACATCGGCGGCAACAATCCTTCCATTGGGTCCAGACCCGATGATGGCTCCAAGGTGAAGACCAGCCTGCCGCGCCAGGCGCCGTGCCAGGGGCGTCGCCCTGATATCGTCACCAACCGCTCCTTGTCGTGATGCAACAGGCGAGGGGAGGGGTGCAGCAGTCTGTGTTGCGATAGGAGTGGCTGCCGGAGCCGATATCGGAGCCGCCGATCCTACGGACTTCACTGCTTCGCCGGCGCCGTAAATGACGGCGACCACCGTTCCAATCGCAATGTCCTTTGCCTCGCCGAGATCGGCGAGCTTGATCGTGCCGTCGCCCGGAGCTTCGATCTCCATGGCGGCCTTATCGGTCTCGATATCGAAGATAGGCTGGCCCTTTTTGACGGTATCGCCATCCTTGACGTGCCACTGCGAAATCACGCCCGTGGACATATCCATATCCACCTTGGGAAGAATGACTTCGACGGCCATCTCTAGAATCTGCCCTTCACCAGATTGCGCAGTGAATCGGTGATGCCGTCGACCTGCGGCACAGCCACTTTCTCAAGGATGGGGCTGTAAGGAATAGGAGTCTCGGCACCCCCGAGCCGCATGACGGGTGCATCGAGATAGTCAAAGGCTTCACTTTCGGCGATCATGGCGCTGATTTCCGCGCCAATGCCAAGTGTCTTGACGCCTTCATAAATGCAGGCGAGCCGTGTCGTCTTCTTGACGCTCGCAATGATCGTTTCGGAATCGATGGGCCGGATGGAGCGCAGATCGATGATCTCGATATCGATGCCTTCCTTGGCCAGAGCTTCAGCTGCTTCCAATGCCTTGTGCACCATGATGGCTGAAGCAACCACTGTCGCATCCTTGCCTTCGCGCCGCACCACTGCCTTGCCGATGGGCGTGCGATACATGTCTTCCGGGACGTTACCTTTGATCTTGTAGAGCAGCTTGTGCTCGAACACGAGCACCGGGTCGGGATCGTCAATGGCCGCGAGGATGAGGCCTTTGGCATCTTCCGGCGTCGATGGTTCGACGACTTTCAAACCCGGCACATGGCCAAACCATGCCTCAAGTGACTGTGAATGTTGGGCCGCTGCGCCCGTTCCCGAACCACAGGGCATGCGGAAAACAATTGGAACGGAAACCTTTCCGCCCAGCATGTAGCGCATCTTGGCAGCCTGATTGACGATCTGCTCCATGGCCAGCGTCGAGAAGTCTGAGAATTGGAACTCATAGACAGGGCGCGAACCGGCAACGGCAGCCCCAACCGCAACGCCCGCACCGCCCAGTTCCGAAATCGGCGTATCCATGACGCGGTCCTCGCCAAAGCGCTGCACGAGGTCACCGGTTACCTGGAAAGCCCCGCCATAGACGCCGATGTCTTCTCCCATGAGGAACACGCGGGGGTCCGCCTCCATGGCCTGCGCCAGCGCCTCCTGGATGGCCTGAGCGAAACTTAACTCACGAGCGCTCATACTATGCTTCCTGCGGTGTAGATGTCGCGCAGCAATGTATCAGGTGTCGGATTGGTGCCGTTTTGCGCGAAGGCAAAAGCATCATGAATTTCTTTCTCCACCTCCGCGCGTATGGCTTCGGCTTCCGCCGCCGTCATTACCCCATGGGCCTGCAGGTCATATTCGAAGGCTGGAATGGGATCGCGCTGCTTCCAGTCCTCGATTTCATCCTTGCTGCGATAGCGGTTGCGGTCTGAGCGCGAATGGCCTTTGGTGCGGTACGTCTTGCACTCAATAAGCGTCGGGCCCTGACCTTTTCTCGCGCGTTCTATTGCCGTCATCATGGCTTCGTTCACATCGGCAATTGAGTTTCCGTCCA
>JBIOWL010000099.1:0-2336 GCA_044868645.1 Aestuariivirga sp. | reverse complement strand
TGAATGATGAGCTGCGCCCCTGGTGGGGCAAGCTCAAAGCTGGCCTGCAATATTTGTTGCTGCGCTCTGGGCCCTTGAGCTTGTCGATCAATCATGGGGGAGGGTTTTTCAAGACCGATCCCAGTTACAGCCGCCCCAACATGCAGCTCTACATGCAGGCCTTTTCGACGCTGCTTCCGAAAGCGGGTGAGCGCCCCATCCTCTCGCCTGATCCCTTCTCGGGATTGTCGCTGGGCCTTTCCAATTGCCGCCCCACGGCACGGGGCTCCATCCACATCCAGTCGCCAGACCCGAAGAAACAACCGCGCATCTGGGCCAATGCCTATGGCACTGAAGAAGATGTGCGCGAGATGCTGGCCGCCGTGAAATTCCTGCGCAAACTTGCGGCCACAGAACCCCTCGCCTCACTCATTGCCGAGGAACTGCGCCCCGGCCCTGCCGTGCAATCAAATGAAGATTTGATCCATGATTTCAAGCAGCGCAGCGGCACGGTCTATCATCCCTCCTGCACCTGCAGGATGGGCCCCGATCCAAAGACTTCAGTTGTTGATGCAAAACTCCAGGTCCACGGAATGAAGGGCCTGCGCCTCTGCGATGCCTCGGTATTCCCCAATCTTATCGCCGGCAACACCAATGCCCCCGCCATGATGGTGGGCTGGAAGGGTGCTGAACTAATTCTGACCGATTAGTTTGAAGTGACGAGGCACTTCCGCTCGACGCCCGTACGCGACGTGTAGGTACCGGTCTTGCGGTTGAAGGAGGCATACTTCTTGTCGCAATAATCCAGCCACGCCACGGAGCCTTCCTCAAGTTTGGGCTTCTTGCGCGCAGGCTGAGGAGCAACAGCGGCGGCGGCCACCTCCACTTCCTCGGCTTTCACCGCTTTCGGCTGCTTTTTCACGGCAGGCTTGGGTATTGGCTTGGCCTTGGCCGCCTGTACCTGTAGGGGCTTTTCATCGTTCTTGCTGCCCTCATAGCTGTATTGCAACAGGCAAGCTTTTTCTGCATCTGCAAAGCGCTTGTCCCAGAACGGCGTATTGCGCTTCGTCTGATCGGCAAAATCGATGGCATAAGCCTTGCAATAATCGGAAGGGGCGGCAAAGGCCGCCGGGGCGACAATCCAGAGGGCCAAGGCGCCAAATACGCAACGCCGGAACATGGGGTTACTCCTCAAATCACACCTTGAGGGTCTCAGCAAACAGTCCAATTGTGGCAATGAATCGGACTCAATATGGACTCAATATGGCAGCTCGAAATAGGTTGCAGCGGTTATCACATAGATATCGACCGGCACCGTCTTGCCTTGGCCCAGGGGATAATCCTCCCGGTTGACCTTGCTTTCCATGCCGATCCGCCGGGCAAGCTTGCCGGAAGCGCTGTTTTCCGCCATTACCTTGCACCATAGGGACTGGGCCTTGAGCCGCTCAAAACCGATGGCCAGCAGCGCCCGCCCGATCTCCGTTCCAAGCCCCATGGACCACATGGCGGGGTGAACCCCCCAGCCGATCTCGAAGCTTCCCGTGCCATGGGAGATGATGAAACCGTCCCCCACTA
The DNA here is from genome assembly GCA_044868645.1 of Aestuariivirga sp. GTDB lineage: Bacteria > Pseudomonadota > Alphaproteobacteria > Rhizobiales > Aestuariivirgaceae > Aestuariivirga. The sequence goes on along the minus strand of JBIOWL010000099.1, from coordinate 782 downwards.
CCTCGCCCGAAGACTTCTCCTCGGCGGCCAGATGATAGACTTGCCGGCGGATATCGTTCTGCGCCGCCACCTGCCGCGCCACAAACTCTTTGACCATGGTCTCGTTGCGCAAGCGGTGGGTGATATGCCGCTGGTAGCGTGGCTGTGTCATGTAGCCTGCAAATTCGGGGGCATCCTTGCGCTCGATTTCGCGCAGGATGAGATGTACCGTCTCAACGGCTCTGATGGCGAGAACTGTTCCCATGGCTACTAAACTAGCCATGCTTTTTGCTACTTACCAGATAAAATACAGAGGCCCCGGCGGTGACGTTCCGCACGGGGCCGATTCGGCTTTTATGCCGATGGATCTCTAATCCTTCGTTCACGCCAGCGAATGCCGGCGCGCATTGCAAATTAGAATGGGGAAGCCGATCCTACTCGTGCAGGTGGTTTCATTTTCCGAGACCTCTCTGCTTACAAATTCAACCTAGTGCAGATGCACGGCATTGCAAATCAACAGATGGGTCAACACTGTTGAATGGTTGCATAGCCGCTTTCGACAAGGAGGCGCGAATCACCCATAAACGCGCCCGTCAATTATCGGTGGGGCGACAATCATGAACCGTAAACTCTTCGCAGAAGCTATAGGCACCTTTATGCTTGTGTCTGCCGTGCTTGGCGCGGCGCTGATCTCCGGAAATGCCGCGGGCCTTGGCGTGGCATTGTGCCTACTTCCCTTTGTTCTCATACATCGATTTTTGTGGGTACAAATAAGCTATTTTTCAAAGCATCTGAACGGAGTT
>JBIOWL010000098.1:0-4889 GCA_044868645.1 Aestuariivirga sp. | reverse complement strand
GCGCGGTGATGAAGACGGTTTTGCCTGAGCGCGACAGCCCGGTCACGCCCAGCCTGACGGTGGGGTTCACCAAACCGGTTGCAAAGTCCTGGAGACCACCCGCCGCCAGGCGTGTGCCATCCACTATATCCCGGTAGCTGAGCAATCGATTGCCCCCATCATTTCCAACCGAAAGATGGAGATGGGGGCAGGCGATTGCAAGCGGCGGGTCACGCCTTGTCTTTGCCTATCTCGTTCAGATCAAAGGGTGTTCCCTGATAGACTTCGTTGATCCAGTTGCCGAAGAGCAGGTGGGCGTGGCTGCGCCAGCGGTTCTCCGGCGGGGCTTTTGGATTGTCGCCCGGAAAGTAATGGGCCGGAACGGCAATGGGTTTCTGGGCTGCCACGTCGCGGACGTACTCATCAGAGAGCGATGTGGTGTCGTATTCGATGTGATTGAACATATATAAAGAGTGATGGCGCGGATCATTGATGAGGCAGAGGCCCATCTCGTCCGACTCCATGAGCACCTCAAGACCTTTGTCCTTTGGAATATCGGCGCGGCGCACTTCCGTCCAGCGCGAAACGGGCATGGAGAAGTCATCGGAAAAACCGCGCAAGAAAGGTGAGGCCGGGTTGAGATTGCGGTGGCGATAGACACCAAATGCCTTCCCCGGCAGGGCGTGTTTTTGCACGCCGTAGAAATGATGGAGTGCCGCCTGGGCAGCCCAGCAGATGTTCATGGTGGAGAACACGTGGGTTTGCGTCCAGTCGAAGATGGCCTGCAGTTCCTTCCAATAGGTGACGTGCTCAAATTCGAGGAGTTCGATGGGAGCGCCGGTGATGATGAAGGCATCGAACTTTTCGTGACGCACATCCTCCCACGCATCGTAGAAGGCCAGCATGTGTTCTTGCGGCGTATTCTTCGGCGTATGGCCGGTGATGCGCACCAGACGGAGGTCGACTTGCAGCGGCGTTGCGCCGACAAGGCGGGCGAATTGCGTTTCCGTCTTGATCTTGTTGGGCATCAGGTTGAGGAGGCCGATCTTCAAGGCGCGGATGTCCTGCCGGGCGGCGGTCGCTTCGGGCATGACCATCACGCCCTCCTTCTCAAGGATGGCGCGCGCGGGAAGGTCGTTTGGAATACGGATGGGCATGGCGATAAGTTTCAGTTCTGATCAATGGCTTTGGCGGCAAGGCCGATAAATCCGGCCTCAGTGGTGACGGCGGGCACGTCACGCATTCGGACCCTATAGCCAAAGTTCCGGGCAATCGCCTCATAGAGAGGGATGCGGTGATGGAGCAACTGCTCGAAGCCCCAGACGGCAAAACCATCGGGGTCCACATCATCGTCGTTCTTGATATTGTTCAGGTCCTTGTACTCCCGCCATTTCGCTTCAAGAAATGCGGGCTGATAGTACATGGGCTTGGGATATTTGCGGAAACGCTCCACCAGGGTTCGGGCATGTTCGGGTGTGCCTTCGATATAGAGCAGCAATGTCGACTTGCCGAGGGCCTGGAGAACAGGATCGTTTGGATCATCGGGGTTCACCACTTCACACAGGCTGCCGCCGGAATCGCAGATGAAATGATCATAGCCGTAGATGTCCTGGGCGCGGCTGATGAATTCAGGCACGTCAAGAAGCGCGCGGATTTCAGCGTCGCGGTGTTGGGCTTGGCGGCGCTTGTATTCGGCAAAGGAAATGCCGCCCTTGGCCGGATTTCCGGGCTTGCCGAGATAGGTCGACAGCGGCGCCAGATTATCGAAGGTGATGTTGGAGCGGATGTAGATCGAGTCCGAGCGCAGAAGGTCGCGCAGGAAGGGAACCTTCATGGCCTCGCGCTTGTAGTTCTCGGCAATGTGCTCGTCCATGTAGCGGGTGCCGATGCGGTAATCGACCGAATACTGGAACCAGCCGGCATCGAGCAAAAGGCGGGCAAGCGTGGTCTTGCCGACGCCGGACATGCCGAAGACGGTGACTGCCTTTTGCGGCAGATTGATAAATTCTAGGCCTTTGGAAAAGCGCATGGCCCCGTTTAGCGGCACCCCCGCGCGGCAGCAAGCGGCGGACGCCGCATCAGAATTCCCAGCAGGCGCGCGCCGTCGCGGCGCTCCGTGTGGCGTGGCGGGCCCAATTGACCAATTTTAAGCAATGCAGGGTATGCGTGGACTGGCCAAGAGGGCTACGCCAGCTTTGAGCGTCACTTGCCAAAATGGGCGAGCATGGAAACGTAACGCATGATGACAACCCACCGTGGATAACAGATTCATTCAAGATGGACATGTTCGGCTAATTTTGCGTTAAGCCTAGAGGAGTTTGGGAGTTCCAGTTTGCAACAGTCCGTTTACGGTTCTTCAACCTGGTACGAAGCGACGGCCGAGAGGGGTGAAGGGTGGCCCTCGCTCGTCTCGGACCTGCAGTGCGACTGCTGCGTGGTGGGCGGCGGTTTTGCGGGGCTCACGACCGCACTTGAGCTTGCAAGGAAGGGCCTCTCCGTCGTGCTTCTCGAAGCGGGCCGCGTGTGCTGGGCTGCATCCGGCCGCAATGGCGGGTTTGTATCAAACGGATTTGCCTTGAATGTGTCGTCGCTGGCCGGGCTCGTGGGTTATGAGCAAGCGAAGGCGCTTTATGGCCTGTCACAGCTTGGCACTGAATTTGTCAGGGAGACGATTTCCACCCATGAGCCAGCGCTCAAGATGGGAGATGGCCTCCGAGTCTGCGTGCGCTATGCGGACGGCGGACAATTGAAAGCCTATGGTGAACGCCTGCAGCTGGAGCTTGGCGAAAGCGTCGATATCCATGATGTGCAGGAGACGCGCCGCCATCTCAAGACGGACCGGTATTTTGACAGCCTGTATTTCCCCAAGGCTTTTCACATCCATCCTTTGCGCTACGGATTGCTGCTGGCGAAACTCGCCGAGGAAGCAGGCGCGCAAATCTATGAACACTCGCAGGTCAATCGAATTGAGCGCAACGGTGGCGCATGGAATGTGAGCTGTGGGACAGGGAAAGTCAGTGCCAAGCATGTCATCGTGTGCGTTTCCGCGCTCGACAGAAGGCTGCATGCCTGGAGCGGAAGTGCGGTCCTTCCCGTTGCCACGCATGTTGCCGTGACGGCGCCGTTGAAGCAGGACGTCATCAAGACATTCTCTGCCGTGGCCGATACCCGCCGGGCAGGCGATTACTACCGGCTGATTGCCGATGGCAGAATACTCTGGGGCGGGCGCATCACCACAAGGCTGGCGGAGCCCAATCACCTTGCAGAACTGATGCTTGGCGACATGGCAAAAACCTTTCCGGCGCTCGGTAAAGCTCAGATGGACTATGCCTGGTCAGGCAAGATGGCCTATGCGCTGAACAAGATGCCGCTCATCGGAAAGGATCCCGATGGCATCTGGTATGCCACCGGCTTTGGCGGACACGGCCTCAACACAACGGCCATGGCAGGCATTATTATTGCGCGGGCCATTGCAGAGGGCGATGACATATACAGGCAGTTCGATGTTCTTGCGCCGCGCTGGGCCGGTGGTCCCTTCGGACAAATCGGCGTTCAGGCATCCTACTGGTGGATGCAAGCGCAGGACTGGCGTGATGAGCGATTCACACAGGGTTAAGCCGCCGCATCGTGACCACTTGGTGACATTTGCAAGATAGCGCAGGAATTTCAGAAGGTTAAAGCGCTTGCCGCATGCCAGCGGCGCAGCTATAAGCCCGCGCACATCGGGAGAGACGTGCGAATGGCTGTTGTTCTGGAAGACGACTACAAACCCGGCGAAGATGAGCCGTTCATGAACGAACGGCAGATAGAATACTTCCGGCAGAAGCTGCTGAACTGGAAGGAAGAGATCCTCAGGGAAAGCAGGGAGACGATTGGCCATCTACAGGATGAGAATCACGTTCTCCCCGACATTGCGGACCGCGCTTCATCCGAAACAGACCGTTCGCTTGAATTGCGCACCCGCGACCGGCAGCGCAAGCTGATCTCGAAGATCGATTCGGCGCTGAAGCGCATCGCCGACGGTACTTACGGTTATTGCGAAGAGACCGGCGATCCCATCAGCCTAAAGCGGCTTGATGCGCGCCCCATCGCCACACTTTCTGTTGAAGCCCAGGAGCGCCACGAAAAGCGCGAGCGCGTTTATCGCGACGACTAACTGAGTCTCGGATCAGCCTGCCATCACTGCGATGGCGTGGTCGAGCAGTTGTTGATTGCTTGCGCAGATGATATTGCCGCCCTGGGCCGTATCGTCGCCAGTCCAGCTTCCCACCACTCCGCCTGCACCCTTCACAATCGGAATGAGGGCTGCGATGTCATGGACGTGAAGCCCTGCATCGAGCGCGATATCGAGATGGCCGGCTGCAAGAAGACTATAGGAATAGGCGTCGAGTCCAAAGCGGATGAGTTGTGTCTGTGATGTCAGGTGTTCGAAGGCGGCGGCGCTGGCCCCCTTGAACAAGTGGGGTGCCGTTGTGCCTACCAAGGCCTGCGAGAGGTCCTGCTGCCGTGATACATGGATGGCGGCGCGCGCGCCGCGGTGGTCTAGCCAGGCTCCGTGCGGATTGCCGAAGAACATGTCGCCGACAAAAGGCTGGGCCATGACACCGATGCGCGGCACACCCTCCTCATAAAGTGCAATCAAGGTTGCCCAGGTCGGAAGGCCGATGACAAAGGCGCGAGTTCCGTCAACCGGATCCAATATCCAGGTGAGGCCAGAGGTTCCCCTTTTTTCCCCATACTCCTCGCCGATGATGCCGTGGCCCGGGTAGTGCTTTTCGATGAGATGACGTATGGCGCGCTCGCCGGCCTTGTCACCTTCCGTCACGGGGTCCCAGTCTTCGTGCTGCTTCACAGCAACCGGCGTGTTCTGCCGGAAGTGGGGAAGGATCTGAGAGGCAGCCGCATCTGCC
>JBIOWL010000097.1:0-3859 GCA_044868645.1 Aestuariivirga sp. | reverse complement strand
TCACTATCTCGCTACCTCCACCTACGTGATGGGCGCGGATTCGACACTGATCGATGCCTCGCTGCAGGTGGACAATCTCAAGAAAACGCCGATGGATTTGATGTATCTGGCCCATGCGAACTTCCGGCCCATCGACAATGGCGAGTTCATCTATTCCGCGCCTTATACGCCCGAAGCAGTGCGTGTGCGGAAATCGATCCCGGCGCACATCACGCCGAAGCCCGGCTACAAGGAATTTCTTGAGGAGCTGGCGAAGAACCCGAAGCTGCATCATTTGCTGAAGCCGGGCCTTGGTTTCGATCCGGAAGTTGCCATGATGATCGACATGAAGGCGGGCAAGGACGGTTTTGCCCATGCGCTGTTCCGGCGGCCAGATGGCACGGCGGATTACATGCGCTATCGGCCGGAGCAATGCGGGCAATGCTGCCGCTGGATTTGCCGCACGCCGGACCAGGATGCCATGGCGGTGGCGTTTCCCTGCACGTCAGGCGTTGAAGGCTACACGGCGGAGAAAGCGAAGGGCCTTGTGGTCAATGTGGATGGGGCTGCGAGCTGGCGTGTCGACATGCGGCTCGGCGCGCTCTCCAAGGAGGAGACCGCTGCTGTCGTCAAGGAGATCGAAAAGATCAACGGATGAGTACTCCACGCAAAATGCGGCTGACGCCTGAGCATGTGGCGATGTGCCACCGGGAGGTTCAGGATGCGGGGCCGCTGCCCAATGTAGTGCCGCTGCGGGACGAGGAGTTCCGGCCTGCGGCTCAGCAGATTCTGGAAGGACGCGGTGAAGGCCCAGTATGGCTCTTTGCCTATGGCTCGCTGATCTGGAAGCCTGAGGTGCCCCATGAGGAACTGCAACGGGCCACGGCACAAGGCTGGCACCGGGCCTTTTCCATGCGCATCCTGCGCTATCGTGCGAGCCTTGATCAGCATGGCTTCATGATGTGCCTTGATCCCGGAGGGCAATGCGAGGGCGTGGTGCTGCGCTTGCCGGAAGACGGCATTGCGGATCTTATGGAGAAGCTGTTGCGGCGCGAGGTGAGCCGCCGCGCGGGTCTTGAGGCGGTGCGCTGGATCGACGTTGAAACCGATGAAGGCCCGCTCAAGGCGCTGGCCTTTTATGCAGGGCCCAAGGAACTCGACAGCTATGTGGCGAACAGGCCGCTTCCCGACGTGGCCCATGGCTTGGCGCGGGCCTGCGGCCATTGGGGATCGGGCGCGGATTATCTCTACAACACGGTGTCACATCTCGAGCAGCTCGGCATCCATGACGAGGGCCTGTGGGCGCTGCAGGAACTGGTGGCGGAAGAGATCGAGGCGCTTTACGGCTTTTCCGCAAGGAACGGCTGAGAACCAGTCTCGCTTTCGCTCTTGAGCTTTCCGGCGGGAGCAAGGCTCATGATGAAGCTTGCAAGCGCGTGGGCCTGTTCCGGCGTCATCTGCCAATTGGGCATGAGGGGATGTTCGGTGGCGACACCCTCGTTAAGGGAATCTTCCAGATCCACGATGTCGTAGCGCACGGCAATGTCGCGGAAGGGCGGGGCGTCCTCGATCGGGCTTTTATCATTGGTGCCGATGGCATGGCACACAGTGCAGTTTTTCTGTGCCAGCGTCTTGCCCATCGCTACGGCAGCGTCATCGGCAGCGGCCGGAGTTGCAAGAAGGAGAAGGGCAAGGGTTGCGAATTTCATGGCAGGCCCTCCAGCGTCATCAGATAGTTTTCGATGGCCGCCACTTCCTCAGGGGCAAAGACAAATTCCGGCATGTCGGGATGGCCCGTGACAAGGCCTTCGCCCAAGGCTTCCTCAAGGGATTTTGCGCTATAGATTTTCATGACCTCGCGGAAGGGTGGCGCTTCATCGTGGGGGCTTTCGCCGGTGAGGCCAATGGCGTGGCAGCGGCTGCAATGGGCCGCGAGCAAGGCACGGCCTTTCTCAGCCGAGGATGACAGATCGGCAGCAAAGGACATGCCGCCCGATAGCAGGAAAAAGACAATGGCCCACTTCATGAAATAAGATTGCCATGGCAGGGCGATAGCGGCCTTGATACAGGTCAAGGCCCTCCCCCGGATCAGGCTCCGAGGTGCTTTTCCCAGAATTTGAGCATGCGGCCCCAGGCCAGTTCCGCCGCGGCGCGGTCGTGCACAGTGCGCTGCTCATTCATGAAGGCATGCTCGGCGTCATAGCGGTAGATGCTGCCATTGACGCCTGCCTTTTTGAGCGTGGCTTCGAGGGCATCGACGGCTGCGGGCGTACACCAGTCGTCTTTGTTGGCGAAGTGGCAATCGAAGGGAATGCCGATCATGGCAGGGTCGGCCGCTTCCTTTGGCGGAATGCCATAAAAGCAGCAGGCGGCAGAAATTTCCTTCACACGTACGGCACCCAGAATGGTGACGGCACCGCCAAGGCAGAATCCGGTAAGACCCACCTTGGAGCCGCTCTTCATCAGATATTGCGCCGCGCCCTTGACGATGTTGTCGGTGGCATCGAGAAAATCGAGGGATGACATTTCCCGGTCGGCCTTGGCTGAATCGTGATAGTCGACGGTGACGCCGCCATAGAGATCGGGCGCGAGTGCTTCATAACCGGCGCGGGCCAGCCTGTCGCAGATGCCCTTGATCTGTTCCTGCAGGCCCCACCATTCCTGAATGACGACGATGCCGGGCGCATGATCGCGCCCCGCCTTGGCGAGATAGCCATTAGTGTCCTTGCCGTCAGCGCGCTTGAAGCTGATCGATGTTCCCATGCATCAGTACCCCTGCATGACGAAGACAGTAGGCTCGGCAGGCAGGGTCTTCAAGGAGGCAATGAGGGCGCGGCTGTCATGATATTTGACGGCGAAATGCTTGCGCGCTTCGGCGAGAAATTCCGCCAATGACACCTGGCCGAAGACATGCATGGGCAGGATCACGCTGACGCGCAGTTCCTTCAGCACCTCCATCATATTGGCATGGGGCATGGTCATGCGGCCATCGACAGGCACCATCACCACATCGAGCCTGCCGATCCAGCCGATATGGCCGGGCGTCAGTTCATGATGCAAATGGCCGAGATGGCCGATGCAGAGGCCGCCTGCCTCGAAAATGAAAATGGAATTGCCGTCGGTGATGCGCGTCGTAAAGGTGTTGCGGATGTCGGTGGTAACATTGCGAATGCGCATGTCGCCTACTTCAAGGTCGTGTCGGGCCGGCTCACCGCTCTCGGTCCAGCCGCGCAGCACATGCTGAATGGCCGGGTCCGGGTTGTTGGTGTAGTGGCTGGAATGGGCCCGGTTCATGGTGACAATTGTGGGTGCCGGCCCTCCGGCGTTGCCAGTGTAGTCTGTAGCAACGGTTACGCCCCCCGCCGTTTCGATGCGGTAGGTGGAGTGCCCGACAAAGGTGAGAGAGACTTCATCTTCGGCGAGGGGTTTCCCATGGCTCGCCGCCTGCTGGAAGCGGGCAGGAGCTTGCGCCACCGCCAAGCATTGACTGACAGGCGCGGACAGCGCCGGATATGCAGAAGAGGCGAGGACAAGAAGGAAGAGTAGCAAGCGGCGCATGGCGGACTCCTTTCCAAAACCTTCACGTTAGATTGTGCTTTCGAAAAGTCCAAAACCCGCCTGTCACAAAAATGTGTTTGATGTGATTGGTGCGAAGGCTCCGGGCCTTGCTGGCGAGTGTCAGGTCAGTTAGCGTTGGGCTGATGGAAAAAACGCCTGCCGCGCATCATCCTTTTTACCGGCCCCTGTGGCGGCGGCTTGTCATCGTCGTCACCACCGCCCTCTGGACGGCGTTTGAACTATTTTATGCCCAGGATGGTTTCTGGGGTGTCATCGCCGCGGCTTTCTTCGGCTACAGCCTGTGGACCTTCTTCATCGCCTA
>JBIOWL010000096.1:0-4856 GCA_044868645.1 Aestuariivirga sp. | reverse complement strand
ATTTCCGGCATGGGCACGGCGAGGGAATAGCTTGCGCTGGCATAGGCATTCATGATGGTGTAACCTCTCATTTCAATATTTAAATGAGTATTTGAATAATGAGAGAGAGTCAAGCCCTTTTGTCCTTTGCGGCCTTGTCGCAAGAAACCCGCATGCGGATTGTGCGAAAACTGGTGAAAGCAGGAGATGCCGGCCTTGCTTCGGGAGTGCTGGCCGAAGCCATGAAGACGTCGCCTGCAAACATTTCCTTCCATCTCGGGCAACTGGAATCGGCGGGGCTGGTCAAGTCGCGGCGCGAATCCCGCTCCATCATCTATGCCGCGAACTACGAAGCCCTGGGCGCGCTCATTCAGTTTCTGATGGAAGACTGCTGCAGCAACGACCAACGTGTGCTTGCTTGCTGCTAGGAACTGATACATGAAATACGGTTACATCGGACTCGGCAATCTGGGCGGGCACCTTGCCATGAGCCTCATTCGCAACGGCTTCAATGTCGTTGTGAATGATCTCGACCGTGGATTGGCGGAGCGCCACATCAAGGCCGGCGCCACGTGGGCTGCATCGCCTGCGGAACTGGCGGCGAAGGTTGACCATTTCTTCACCTGCCTGCCATCACCCACCGTCTCCGAAAAAGTGCTGTCGCAGATTCTCACCGCGCTGAAACCTGGCAGCACATGGATCGAAAACTCCACCAATGGCCGCGACGAGATGTTCCGCCTTGCTGCCATGGCGGAAGCGAAGGGCATTCGCGTGCTTGAAGCGCCGGTGACGGGTGGTGTTCATCTTGCGGCGCGTGGCGAGATTACCGTCCTTGTTGGAGGCGACAAGGCGCTTTTCGCGGAACATGAGAAGGCGCTTCAGGCCATCGGCAAGAAGATCTTCCATATGGGGCCTTTGGGTTCCGCCGCTGTCATCAAGGTCATCACCAACATGCTGGCTTTCATCCATCTGGTGGCGGATGCGGAAGCCTTGATGCTGGCCAAGCGCGGCGGGCTTGATCTCGCTCAGGCGTGGAAGGCCATTACGGCATCGAGCGGCACGAGCTTTGTCCATGAAACGGAAGGCCAGCTCATCCTCAATGGCAGCTATGATATCGCCTTCACCATGGATCTCGCATTGAAAGACTTAGGGTTCGCCATGAATTTCGGGAAGGAATTCGGCGTGCCGCTGGAACTCGCCGAACTCACCTTGGAAACTTTTAAAAAGGGCAAGACGTCCTATGGCGGCGCGGCGCAATCAACGCAAATCGCCAAGCTGCTTGAAGATGCCCTTGGAACCGACCTCCGCGCCCCCGGCTTTCCGGCGCGGCTGACCTAGGTTTGAGCATACAGAAAACCGCCTCAAGCTTGCAGGGGACGATGAACAGCAACGCCCGCCATGACCAGGGCGATGCCTAGTGTGTCTTTTGTGCTCGGTAACTGTTGCAGAACGAGTGCGGCGATGATGGCTGCGGAAGCAGGAAGAAGCGCCAACAACAGTGCAAAACTCGCTCTTGGAAGTTTCGACATTGCAAGCTGGTCACTGATGTATGGAATGACCGATGAACAGAGGCCGACCCCAATTCCTGCCCCGATCAGAATGGGATTGTTCATGGCCTTGATGGCTTGCATCAGACCAATCGGCATAACAAAGAGGAAAGCGATCACCATGGCTGCACCAAGCCGTTCAATTCCACCTTGTGCCCCATTTTGTGAAATCTTGTGGCCGAGAACAATGTAGGTCACAAACAGCGCGCCATTGAGAAAGGCCCAGGCGAGACCAAGAGGATCGCTCGACCACTTCACGTCAATCAGGATGAAAACGCCAATGACGGCCAATCCCAGGGCGAGAAGATTCCACCCTGTGCGCAAGCCGTAAAGTGCAACAACTATTGTGCCGATGAATTCGATGGCAGCGACCAGACTCATCGGAATGCGTTCAAGAGCGAGATAAAACGCGCTGTTCATGATGGCGAGGCATGCCCCCAGCAGAACCAGAAGCCAGCGTGATAGCACATCAAGCGAGGTCCAGACACGCCATGGATTTGACCATAGGGCAAAGAAGGCAGCCGCAGATGCAATGCGCATCCAGGCAACGCCCAGCACGCCGACAGCTGGAAATAGCAGCACGGCAAAGGCTGGGCCAAGATAGTGGAATATGGCGCTGACACCGAACCACAGGTGAGGGGGCACGGTGTCGGCGGCCTTGGAGATGCCAGGCAGAGGAAAGCTCATGCTGGAAGGATAGATGGCAGGATGGTGCTTTTGAATGGAATTACGAAGCAATAACCTGGTAAATTCCCCTGCAAAACAAAGGATACCTCCATGAAGCGCCTGCAAATTGAAAACGCCAACCTGGATACAATTGATGCCTCGATCGTCAAGGCCCTGGTGGGCAATGCCCGTATCTCTAATTCAGAGCTTGCGAGGATGGTTGGCCTTTCTGCTCCCAGCACCACAGAGCGGATCAAGCGCCTTGAAGAAGCTGGCGTGATCCGTGGCTATCATGCGGAGATAGATCCTGTCGCACTTGGCTTGCCGTTGGCCGTGAACATCAGAGTGCGTCCCATGCCCGGCCAACTGCATAACCTTGCCGCCACACTTGGCAAACTGGCAGAGATCGTGGAATGCCATCGCGTCACGGGTGACGACTGCTACATTGCGGTTGCTCACGTTGCATCGGTAGGGGCGATGGAAAAACTTATCGACAAGATCATCCCCTATGGCACGACCAACACAACAATCATTCAATCCTCACCAGTTCCAAGGCGGATGCCGGAAATCGCGGTCGGCCAAAGACCCGGGCCTGGCCGCAAGCGAAAGATCAAGCGGATCCGAAGCCCTGTTCTTTGACGACTTGCTGTTGATTGCATTGATCGGCTATCCCCCGCGCCATGGCCGGGACTGACAAGACACAAGTGAAGGATTTTGGCCCGGCGCCGACGGTGGTGCTGGTCAATCCGCAGCTTGGCGAGAACATCGGCATGGCGGCGCGGGCCATGGCCAATTTCGGCCTGTTCGACCTGTGTTTGGTCGAGCCGCGCGAGGGCTGGGACCGGGAAAAGGCAGAGAAGGCGGCATCCGGCGCCCACGAAACCGTCGAGAAGGCACGGGTTTTCGCAACATTGCCGGGGTGCCTCAGTGACGTGAATTTCGTTTACGCGGCAACGGCCCGGCCGCGTGGCATGACCAAGGAAGTCATGACTCCGGAACAGGCGGGCCTCGACATGCGCGCTCGCATCAAGCGTGGCGAGAAGATCGCCATGCTCTTCGGGCGCGAACGCTGGGGCCTTACCAATGATGAGGTATCGCTTGCCGATGTAATCGTAACCGCGCCCGTCAATCCGGCCTATGCCTCGCTCAACATCGCGCAGGCCGTGCTGCTGCTGGGCTATGAATGGTTCAAGCATGAAGCAACAACACTTGGCCAGGCTACGCCCGAGCTTCCCGCGCTTGAGGGGCCGGGCTTGCAAATGCCCGACACGCGGCCTGCGACGAAGGAAGAGCTTTACGGTTTCCTCAACCATCTGGAAGAAGAGCTGCACATGGCGGGCTTCTTCAAGACGATGGAAAAACGCCCCGGCATGATGGTGAACATACGCAATATCTTTTCGCGCACCGCGCTTACCGCGCAGGAAGTGAGCACGCTGCGCGGCATCATTTCTTCGCTCACGCGTGTCCATGAGTTGCGCAGGAAGAAAGTGGATCCATGACCAGAATTTTGGCCAATGCTTCGAGGCCTCGCTGCGCGGGGCACCTCAGCATGAGGGATATTTATTTGCCCCTCACCCTGAGGTGCGAGCCCGGACTTGGTCCGGGGGAGCCTCGAAGGGCGAGGGTCATTCATGGCTGAACGTCCGCGCATCCTTATCTTTGACTCCGGTATGGGTGGACTCACAGTGGCGCGCGCACTCTCGCAGCAGATGCCGCAGGCTGATCTCATCTATGCGGCGGACAATGCCGCTTTCCCCTATGGCGCATGGAATGAGAGTGAACTCATCAAACGTATTGTCCTGGTGCTGGGCCGGTTGATTGAAACGGCAAAGCCCGATGTGGCGGTTATTGCCTGCAACACCGCATCCACCATCGCGCTTGCCGAGTTGCGCGCGGCCTACAAACTGCCATTCGTTGGCACAGTGCCTGCCATCAAGCCTGCAGCGGCCCAGACGAAAACAGGCGTGATCGGTGTTCTTGCCACGCCCGGCACGGTGAGCCGTGAATATACCCATTCGCTGATCCACACCTTCGCCTTTCACTGCAAGGTGCTGCTGCATGGGGCGCCGCGCTTGGCTGAAATGGCAGAGCGTAAGCTCAAGGGCCATGCCGTCGACCCGGAGGAACTGCGCGAGGAAATCGCGCCGGTGTTCCGCAAGCGCGAGGGAAGGCAGACGGATGTGGTGGTGCTTGGCTGCACGCATTACCCGTTGCTGATCGAAGACATGGATAAGATCGTGCCCTGGCCCGTGACCTGGATTGATCCTGCACCCGCCATCGCCCGGCGCACGGCGGATGTGGTGGAGGAAACGCGGCTCAATGGCGCTGCCGATGCACCGCCAAGCGGCACGGTGATCCTGACGTCAGCACGGGGCAGTGCTTCGGAAACGCTCGCCGCCTATGGCGCGATGGGGTTTCCGCAGCATGTGGTGGTGGACTTGCCGGTTTGATTGCCACTCAATAGAGCATCGCGCGGTCAATTGGAATCATCATCTATCAATTGACCGCGATAACGATGCTCTACATTGAATAACTTAGCGCAACTTTTCTCTCTCAAGTCGTTCCGACTTGATCGTCCGTTGCGCTAAATCCAGCGTCGCAACGTTTTTTCATCCAACTCGGCTTGGCGCAGGGCGTTCCACGCCGACTGAGTTTCCGGCCGGA
>JBIOWL010000095.1:0-3994 GCA_044868645.1 Aestuariivirga sp. | reverse complement strand
GTCGTGCGGAGGCTAGCGCTATCGCACGCCGAAGTCGGCTTCGCCTTTGCCTCCGAAGAAAGACAGTGGCTTAACCTCCCGGCGGGCGAGGACAGGGCCGCACGCATTGTCCGCCTCATGGGCCGCGACTTCATGGACAACGCGGTTCCCGTCCATCATGGCAACGAAGACGTGAAGATCGAAGGCTTTGCCGGATTGCCTACCTATTCGCGCGCCCAAGGCACGCTGCAATATGCCGTGGTCAATGGCAGGCCGGTGAAGGACAAGCTGATCGCCGGTGCTATCAGAGGCGCCTATGCCGATGTCATGCCGCGCGGGCGCTTCCCCGCCGTGGTTCTCTTCATCACCTGCGCTGCAGACCGTGTGGACGTGAACGTTCACCCCGCCAAGACGGAGGTGCGTTTTCGTGACGCCGGTTTCGTCCGCTCACTGATCGTTTCGGCCATCAAGCGGGCCCTGGTACAGCCGGGGCAGAAGCCATCAACTGTTGCAGCGCGGGACACAATGACGGCTTTCCGCCCCGATTTCGCACCATCCTTTGCCGAACAGGCGCAAACGGCTTTTGCCATGCAAATGCCGTTTGCCTCCGCTCCCGTAGAGGAGATGGCGGCAGCAGATTATCCGATGGGGCTGGCGCGGGCGCAGCTGCACGGCAACTACATCGTTGCGCAAACAGAAGCGGGCTTCATTCTTGTCGATCAACACGCCGCCCACGAACGCATCGTCTATGAACGCCTGAAGCGCGAGCGCGAGGGGCAGGGCATCATCACTCAGCCGCTGCTGGTGCCGCAGGTTGTTGATCTAGATGGCAGCACCGCTGCGCAAGTGCTCTCCGTCGCCGACCTCCTGGCAAAGGCCGGATTGACAGTGGAAGGATTTGGCGAAAACGCCGTGATCGTGCGCGAGGTGCCTGCGGCGCTGGGCGGCGGCAATATTCCGGCGCTTCTGCGCAACATTGCCGATGACCTGCAGGAATTGGGGCAGATTTCGGCGCTCGAGGAAAAGCTCAACCATGTGTTGGCAACCTTTGCCTGCCACCATTCGGTGCGCTCCGGTCGAAACCTTCGAATCGAGGAAATGAACGCACTGCTCCGGGAAATGGAAGTCACGCCCAATGCCGGCCAGTGCAACCATGGGCGCCCGACTTTCATCGAGCTGAAACTCTCTGATCTGGAACGGCTTTTTGGACGATCCTAGAATCCGAAAATAGTCCTTGACACCGCGCGGTGAAAATGCTACTTCTCGCTACATTCCAGCAGTGGGTCAAAAAGACCCGGTTTCCCCAATAGTCTTGCAAGCTCACGAAGACGACGGGGTTCCGGTATTCGCGGACCCGAGCCGGTAGAACCGCACCTGCGTATCGCCATAGTCGCGGCGGTCCAGCAGTGTAAGGCCCGGAACATCGGCAATCTCTGCCTTTTCGGCCTCTTCCAGAACCACCACGGCACCCGGTGAAAGCCACTCGCCCTCCACCAGCGAGGAAAGCGCCTTTTCGGCAAGGCCGCGATTATAGGGAGGATCAATAAAAACCAGACTAAAAGGCGACTGTGGCGCGCAGGGTCCGAGATTTGCGGCATCCCGCCGCCAGATCTTGGCAAGGCCGATGACACCCAGCGCATCGGCATTGCGGCGGATGAGGCCCCGCGCCTCTGCGCTTTCGTCCACGAACTGGCAGAAGCGCGCGCCGCGCGACAGGGCCTCAAGCCCCAAGGCGCCCGTTCCCGCAAAGAGGTCCATAACGCGCGCGCCATCGATCTCGATGCGGGCAGCGCCATGGGCCAGGATGTTGAAGATCGACTCCCGCACCCGGTCTGAGGTGGGCCGGGTGGCCGTGGAGGAGGGCCCCTGGATGGTGTGTCCCCGGAATATGCCGCCAACGATACGCATCTATGCTCTGTAGTGGCTGGTGCGCGGGGCTCGCAAGTGCCAGAAGGAGGTGATGCTGATGAAATCCCCTGAAGTCATGGCGCTGGCCCTTGCCGAAGCGCGCGCGGCGGCGGCGCGTGGCGAAGTACCAGTAGGCGCTATCGTTGTTTCGGCAAAGGGAGAGGTTTTGGCCCGCGCCGGCAACCGCACGCTGGAACTGAAGGACCCCACAGCCCATGCCGAAATGCTGGTGCTGCGCGAGGCGGCGGCCAAGCGCGGCTCCGAGCGCCTCACCGACTGCGATCTCTATGTTTCGCTCGAACCTTGCGCCATGTGTGCGGCTGCGATCTCTTTCGCCCGCATCAGGCGCATATATTTCGGCGCGGGCGACGAAAAAATGGGAGCCGTGGAGCATGGTCCCCGCTTCTTCCAGCAGCCTACCTGCCATCATCGGCCGGAGGTCTATGGCGGCATCGGCGAACGCGAGGCGCGGGAACTTCTGCAGTCCTTCTTCAATGTGAAGCGGAGTGCCGTCGCCTCATAGCGCCGGCGGATTTGTTTCGTTTTTCTCTCCATGGGCGTCCTCGGACTTGATCCGAGGATCAACACGCCCGCCCAGAGGCTTCTCAGCAATTTCTATGGTTGAAGTATGGGTCGGCGGGTCAAGCCCGCCGATGGAGAGGTCAAGAGTCACGCTGCAGCGACCACAGGGTAATGCGCCACCACCACGCTGTGGGGATCGAGTGTGTTCATCAACTCTGCCATGCAGGCTTCCGCCAGCGAAGCTTTCATGGCGGCATCGGCTTCCGCCTGAGAACGCCATTCCAGAATGTCCATGTAGCGGCCTGGATCAAGCTTGACGACCCGCCGCCACAGGAAGCCCGGTTGTTTTTGCAGGAAGCTGTCGGTTGCTGAACAGGCCTTGAGGAACTCTTCCTCGCTGCGGCCCGGGGCCAATGCCACGACAACGGATTCAATGGTGCGGTTCATGGACACACTCCTTTCTGGAGCATGCCTAATCTTGCCTTGCGTCATTTGCCGTCAGTAGCGCTGCTGGCACGGATTGTACCAGACGCTCCATGCGGCGGTGCAATTCTTCCTTGGCGGGTTCCGTGGCGGCCAGAATTTCTCGTACACGGAAGAAGTCCAAGGAGCCATAGTGGTCCACTTTGGGAACAAGATAGATGTCAGGTGGCGAAAGTGCCCGTTTCAGCTCCGCCAACCGATTGAACATGATAAGGAGCGAGCCAATGGCCATGTTGAGATTGCTGGCACGGCCATCATTTGCGTGCGGTGGTCGGCCCGTCACGTCGATCGCCACAACGAAGTCAACACCGTCGCGCACCTGGTCGAAGGGCACGGGGTTCACCACACCGCCATCCACATGGATACGGCCATTGATGTGCGGAGCGGAAATAAGGCCCGGAATGGCGATGGAGGCGCCCACCGCGCGCGTGAGCGGACCCGTGGTGAGAACCGCTTCCTCCATGCGTTCATAATCGCAGGTGATGATCTTGAGAGGAATCTTCGTGTCCTCGATGTTGCGCGGCAGATGGTCGGGCATGGCGATGTCGGCCAGCCGTTCTCCGGAAAGATGCAATGACGCCGCGCTTCTGAGCGAAAGCAGCTCGTGGGGCCAGGTCCTGCGTGTGCCGAAAACATGCCGTGCGAAGTCCATGCGATTGGAGAGCAACTGCTCGGCATGGGCGCGCAGTTCTTTGCCGTTCATGCCGGCCGCATAGCAGGCACCCACCAGCGCTCCCATGCTGCAGCCGGCGATGACGGATGGCGCAATCCCCATCTCGTCGAAGACTTCCAGCATGGCGATATGGGCAAGCCCGCGCGCACCCCCGCCACCAAGGGCAAGGCCAATGCGGGGAGGGGTGGGGGACATTGGGCTAAGCTATGCCTTTGCTCCGAATTTTCAACTGACACCCCCTCTGTCCTTCGGACATCTCCCCCAACAAGTTGGGGGAGTGAAATGTCTCTCTCCCCCAGCTTCGCTGGGGGAGTACCGCGAAGCGGGGAGGGGGTATTCCAATTGGTATCAGACCGCCCGCCAGCCGATGTCGCGGCGGCAGAAGCCTTGCGGGAAATCGATTTTGTCGACGGCGGCATAGGCAGTCGT
>JBIOWL010000094.1:0-9597 GCA_044868645.1 Aestuariivirga sp. | reverse complement strand
GCACAAGCCTCGGCGATACGGCTGTAGTAAAGCACTGCCGCACCAACGCCGAGCCCGCCGATCAGGCCAAAATGTGCAGAATCTTTCATCCGTCCAGCTTAAAACAGAAGACGGTCAATTGAACTCAATTGACCGTCGTTTTCTGCCGGAACTGATATTGGAAGTAGCTTGTTACTTGCTCACGACATGACGGCGCAGATGCAAGCTCGAAACGCCCGCCGCCACATTGAGCCCCGTCTGGGCCTGAACGCTGATGGGCTGCAAGTTGACCGACTTGCTGAAGCCGCCCACAAGCACATTCGCGCCAAGGCCGAGACCAACCGTTGCTTCCGCGCTGGCACCCGTGTAGCTGCCCTTGAGGGAGCCGGACTTCAGCTTGCCCGGAGCGAAAACAACCCAGCCCAGCATCGTCTCCTGGGTGATGCCGAGGTCGAGACCGAGCTTGCCGATCGAACCTTCATAGTATTCTTCGTGCCCGCCACCGGCCGGCTGGAAGACGCAATCCACATCCTTCGAGGAGCCGATGATCCAGCCAATGCCACGATCGGCATGGCATTTGAGAACGCCCAGTTTGACCCCGCCTGCTGCCGAAGCGGAACCCGCGCTCAAAGCCATGGTGGCGACGGAAATGATTGCAATTACTGTGTTTTTCATGTTTTCCTCTTTCTGATAGAGTGCCGGATAGAACCCCTTCATGGCGGGAATGCGGCCAGAGGCCTTTGAGTTCCACGCCATGCCAATATGGCGGGTCTCAGGTGAGATTTCCACAAAAACGCTGGATACGCTGGCAGGCATCTTCCAGCACTGCCGTAGAGGTTGCATAGGAAATGCGGAAATAGGGCGACGTCCCGAAGGCCGCGCCATGAACCGCTGCAACGCCTTCCGCTGCCAGAAGCTCGCTCACGAAATCCTCATCATTGCTGATGACCTTGCCCGAAAGAGCGGTCCTGCCGATGATGCCGGCGCAGGATGGATAAACATAAAACGCGCCTTCCGGCGTGGCGCAGGTCAACCCCTTCGCCTGGTTCAACATGGATACGACTAGGTCGCGGCGCTCCTTGAACGCCTTGTTGTGCTTCTCGATGAAATCCTGCGGACCGTTGAGTGCTTCCACCGCCGCCCATTGTGCGATGGAAGACGGATTGGAGGTGGACTGCGACTGCAGCTTCGCCATGGCCTTGATAAGCGGTTCCGGCCCCGCGCCATAGCCGATGCGCCAACCCGTCATGCAATAGGCCTTGGACACGCCATTCATCGTCAGCGTGCGCTCATAAAGCTTGGGTTCCACTTGAGCGGGCGTCACAAACTTGAACTCGTCATAGACGAGGTGCTCATACATGTCGTCAGTCAGCACCCAGACATGGGGGTGCCTCACCAGAACATCCGTGAGCGCCTTCATCTCCGCATAGGTATAGGCAGCGCCCGTCGGGTTCGATGGCGAGTTGAGGATTACCCACTTGGTCTTCGGCGTGATGGCCTTCTCGAGATCGGAAGCTTGCAGCTTGAAGCCCTTGTCGGGCCTGCCCTGCACGATGACGGGCTTGCCGCCCGCCAGCATCACGATGTCGGGATAGCTTACCCAATAAGGCGCCGGAACGATAACCTCGTCTCCCGGATTGACCGTCGCCAGCAAGGCATTGAACAACACCTGCTTGCCGCCGGTCCCGACCGAGACTTGTGAGGTTTTGTAGATGAGTCCGTTCTCGCGCTGGAACTTGTCCACCACGGCCTTCTTGAGTTCCGGAACTCCATCAACCGCTGTGTATTTGGTCTTGCCCTTGCGGATGGCCGCAATGGCCGCTTCCTTGATGTTGTCAGGTGTGTCGAAATCGGGCTCGCCTGCAGCAAGACCAATGACATTCATGCCCTCCGCCTGCATGGCCAGCGCCTTGTTGGAGATGGCGATGGTGGCCGATGGCTGGATACGGTTGAGCGCGTCTGAGATAAAGCCCATGGAAATCCTCTGCTGTCGCCGAGCCTCATAGGGGCCGGAAAAGTCTCCCG
The DNA here is from genome assembly GCA_044868645.1 of Aestuariivirga sp. Classification (GTDB taxonomy): domain Bacteria; phylum Pseudomonadota; class Alphaproteobacteria; order Rhizobiales; family Aestuariivirgaceae; genus Aestuariivirga. The sequence goes on along the minus strand of JBIOWL010000094.1, from coordinate 7,593 downwards.
CAAGCATCAATCCGCCGCATGCTTCTGCTGCAAATCCATGCCAGAAGGAGCCATGGACGCTGCGCCATACATCATTGCAGGAGGGGGTATCGCGGGTCTTGCCACGGCTCTAGCGCTGGCGCCCGCACGCACCCTTATCCTGGAAAAGTCGAGAAGTTTTGAAGAGATAGGAGCTGGCCTCCAATTGGGGCCAAATGCGGTGCGGGCCTTGCAGAAACTGGGCGCTTGGGACGCTGTTGAGCCCTTCACCAATTCCCCGCCGGAAATCCATATTTGGGACGGCTTGTCAGGCAAACGGCTTAAGCGCGTCCGGCTGGGAGAGGAATTCAAGAAAAGGTACGGGGCGCCCTACCGAGTCATCCATCGGGCCGACCTGCATGGCGCACTTCTGTCCATCGCGCGCAAGCTCCCTCACTTGAAAATCCGAGCAAATGCGGAAGTCACCAGCTGGCGAGATGGCGCATCGGGCGTTGAGGTCTTTGTGGCTTCGGCCGATCCCATTCGTGCAAGATTTCTTTTCGGCTGTGATGGCGTCAACTCTTCCCTGCGCCGTGTGGCTGCGCCGAAATCTACAGCATTGGACAGTGGCTTCACGCTTCACAGAGCACTTATCGATATTCCTCGCCCCGAAAGCGGTATTGCCTGGGAGTGCATAAACCTCTGGCTTTGTCCCGGGGCCCATGCCGTGCATTATCCGGTGGGTGCAAAGCGGAAGCTCAACATCGTTGCAACGGCTGGAAACGGCATTGCCCTTCCCTCAGCCTTCTCCGGAACCGCATCTGTCCTTCAGCAACTACTGGCAATCCCGCGCAACTGGTTGCCGTGGCCCGGTCTTCATGTACCGTCACTTCACCACTGGCAGTTTGGCTCAATGCTGCTGCTTGGCGATGCCGCCCATGGCACGCTTCCATTCCTGGCACAGGGCGCAGCCATGGCGCTGGAAGATGCGGCCTTTCTCAAGCACCACAAGCCGCCAACAGCAGGAGACCCAGATTGGCGAGTGCGCCGGCAAAGAACCGCCAGACTGCATACTGCGACCCTGAAAACGGCAAGACACTATCACGCTGCGGGCCCGCATGCGCTGCTGCGCAATATCGCCATCGGATTTATGTCCGGCCAACAAATCGCCGGCCGGCTGGATTGGATCTACAATGGGTAGTGGCCGCCTCGAAAGGCGGCCACGCTAAACAAGGATGGCATTACCTTAGCGTATTGTGTTGCCGCGGGCCTGTGGCGGCTCGGGAGCATCGTCACCACCATCATTCACTCGAATAATGCGAACGTAGCAGCGCCGCGATTTTTCGCCGCGAGTTGAGCAACCTGTTGCCTGCCAGCAGTTGCGGCCGGAAAGCAACTGTTTCGTGAGGAGGCTGGCATCCTGTATGACTGTTTCACAACAATGAACTGTCTTGCCCTTGGAATTGCTTGCGCAATGGCCAAAGGCGGACGAGAGGCTGGCTTGTGCAACTGGGGCGGTAAACGAGAGGGCGAGGAAAGCGCTGGATATGGCCGCCGCACCGGTGGAAATCAAAAATGTCTTCGTCACGTTGTTCTCCGGGTTCAGGGGCGATCGTGATTGATCGTTGTCCAAATAATGACGAAGTTGTGATGAGCCCCGCTTGAATACGCCATTCATTTACCATTCACTAACCATGTCCCGGCCGTAATCCGTTGCAAAACTGGACTCGTATTGCTTGCAAAAGGAGCCCAAGCCATGAAAGTCGCCGCCAGACTAGCCGTCCTATCTCTCTCCATGTCGTTCTTTGCCATTCCTGCCCTCGCCGCTGGCAGCGGCAGTAGCGGCGGTGGAAGTAGCAACAGCGGCAGCAGTGGGAGCAGCGGCACCACCAGCACCGAACTGACACCGTCACCCAAGAAGCTGAAGTGCAAGAGAAATGACCAGGTGCTCAAGCTTCTCGTCATCGAAGGCGAGAAGAAGTGGAAGTGCGTCAAGCAAACATCCGGATTGTTGAACGATGATGAACTCTATGAGCAGGGCCGCGTTCTCGCCAAGGAAGGCGAATATGAATGGGCGCTCAACGTCTTTTCGGCCATCAAGAACCAGAATGATCCGAAAGTCCTGAACTATATCGGCTACGCCAACCGCAAGGCCGGCCGTCTCGAGACGGGCTTTGCCTATTACAAAAAGGCACTGGACATTGATCCGAATTTTGTGCTGGCGCGCGAATACTACGGCGAAGGCCTTGTTGCAGCGGGCCGTGTTGATCTCGCCCAGATCCAGCTCGACGAAATCGCCAAGCGCTGTGGCACGCATTGCTCGGAATACAAGGAACTCGCAAAGGTTATGGCTACGGCCGTCAACTAGCACTTAGGGCGGGGGCGTCAGCCATTCAACTGTGCTGCGCCCCCACTTTCCCTTGCCCAAAGCGCGTGCGAGAAAGGGCAACAACGTTCTCAACTCTTCCTCCAGAAGCCATGGTGGATTGAGTACCAATAGGCCCGAGCCCGCCAGTCCGCCGGCTTCATGCACCTCTTTCACAATGAGCTGAATGTGCAGGAGGCCCGGCAAGTTGAGCCGCTTCATCCTCTCCAGCAGATCGGCAACAAATTCCTCGCTTTTCACCGGATACCAGGCGAGCACCACTGTCTGCGCCATGCGCTGCACGATGTGCATCATCATGCGCGCCAAATCCGCTGAATCGTCCGGAGATTCATAGGCCGGATCAAGAAGAACAACACCTCGCCGTTCCGCAAACGGCAACTCTGCCTTCACCGCCTGAACCGCATCGACACCCGTTACGCGAACGCGGTGGTCGTTTCGGTAGTTCGCAGCCAAGGTGGTGCGGTCCTGTGGATGCAGCTCATTGAGCACGATTTTGTCTTTCGGTCTCATCATGCGCGTGGCGATTTCCGGCGAGCCACAATAGTGGCGGAAGGGGCCTTCGCGGTTCATGTGCTCCACGATGGATAGATAAGGCTCAAGGAGAGCACGCTCATCGGCGCTGAGTTTCACTCCCCGCAGGAGGCCGATTCCATCGCGCCACTCTCCCGTCTTGAAGGCTTCCGGGCCTGACAAATCGTAGCGGCCGATACCGGCATGGGCATCGAGAAGGCGGAAGGGCTTGTCCTTCGCCGTCATGTATGAGAGCACGTGCGCCAGCACCACATGTTTGAGAACATCGCCGTGATTGCCGGCATGAAAAGCGTGTCTGTAGTTCATGATTGGTCCATCGCCGCTCGCGCGGGCGCGGTCAACGGTCTGTTGCCGTTAACCATCCGCTAACCAGTAAGGTCCAAGTCTCTTCAAAGATATTTGCCGGAGTCGCGCCATGTTCAGACTGGCCCTTTCTGCACTCTTGATGATTGCTCTGCATCTCCAAGTCGCCCAGGCCACCGAGTTGTCACCGTGGTTCGGGTCCACGGATATGGCGGGGTTCCGGTTGGAATTAATGCCGATGGACCCTGCAACCGGGCCGGCAATGTCGGCAACGGCGCCCGCCGGGAACTGTCAGGGCGTTTGCCCCAACCCACCAAAATTTGCTATTGTGGAAGGACAGGACCTTGCTAAGGCACCCTAATATCGCCACATCCGGAGACCATGTGTCTCAAGGGAGACAGGAGCAATGAAGCCATTTCAACTCGCCATAGCTGGCGTTGCAACGCTTGCGCTTGCAGGCTGCTCTACCGCGAGCCTTTTCCGGGATTCGCCCCAGGATGCCAGTCAGCCTGACCTTGCTCCGAACAATTCGCTGGACGAGCCGATCATTGATGGTTCCCAAGGAACACTCACTGCCGATGAGATCCGCAAAGTCCTGTCGGGCAAGAGCTGGCGCTGGCAGGGCTCAAAGCTCAGCGGTGTGACGCTTTATGCCGACGATGGCAGCTCACTGATTGAAGTCACTGGCAAGGGAACAACCACAGGCAAGTGGGAAGCCCGCGATGGCCAGTTGTGCGAGTCCGTGGCCCCTGCGCCGTTCCTGCCCAAGGGCCTGCCCATGAAATGCCAGCCCATGTCCGGCTCGGGCGGTACCTACACCGTCGGTCAGGCAACGTTTACACTGGCTTAGCCGCCAAAAGAATCGGCACAGTTAAGCCGCAATCGTTCCACGCTTCTGCCCCGAGTCATACCTATATAAAAGGCATGAAATGTGACGACGATTCACTGCTGAATTCGGGACGGCAGTTGAGCCGCAGGCGGCTGCTCATGGCGGGCATTGCGGCTACAATAGCACTGCCCGCGCGAGCACTCGCGATAGACTCTCTTTACGGCGACGATGGCTGGGGCCGCGACCCTGCCTTGTTGCCACCACCTGAGTCGCCGATCGACTATCCGGTTGAAGCCCAGGATCTCAGCGAGATACCACCCGAGTTCCACCGCCAGATGGTCGAGTGGTTGGGCCCGGACGAACCAGGCACTATCGTGGTCGATCCGCAGGAGCGCTTCCTTTACCTCGTTCTTGATTCTGGTGTATCCGCCTTGCGCTATGGCGTGGGCGTTGGCCGGGCCGGTTTTGCCTGGTCAGGCAGCGCCGTGATCCAGATGAAGCGCCGCTGGCCTCGTTGGGTACCACCAGAAGACATGATTGGCCGCGATGAGCGTGCGGCGAAATGGGCCAATGGCATGCCGGGAGGACCTGAAAATCCATTGGGAGCCCGCGCGCTCTACCTTTATTCAAACGGCGAGGACACGCTCTACCGCATCCATGGCACCAACGAACCCAAATCCATTGGCAAAGCCATGTCCTCGGGCTGCATTCGCATGCTCAACCAGGATATCGAGGAACTCTATCTTCGCGTTGCCATAGGAACCCCGGTCTTGGTGCGGGACGCCGAGGTCCCGGATGACCTCTACACCTCGTCGCTGTAGCGCTTCGAGCCGGCAAATGAAATTGATTGCAAGATGATGCTTAGCGGCAATGGATCGTCAACCGGACTGCCTGACCGCGTATTGATTGTATTCGATCTATTGCCTTGGTGTACCCTTTAACTTGGCGGGCGTTTCCCTCTGACTTCCGTGCTCTGCTGGCTTGCAGCGCCTGCCGCCCTGTGGCATGGCATCGTCTGGCGCATCGGGCGAGCAGGTGGAATCACCCGCAAAGCGGAAGATGCACCAGATTCAAAGTGCTACAGCAGCTTATCGGCGATTAATCGACTGTCGGCTGCTCTAGGGGCCATTGAAAACAAGATGCAGTTGCAGATCTCACGATTGCTTTTGCTGATCGCCTGGATAGCCTTGGCCGCCTGCGCAACAGGCCCGAAGGGTGTGCGCATCACCAATGGCGGTACCTCGGCAATCTCTGCCCAGCCGGGCGAACCGATCCGTGATCTGTCTGCCGCCGAAATCGGCCAGCGCATCATCGGCAAAACCTTCCAGTACACGCGCAACACAGGCAATGGCTTTGTCACCTACAATGCCGATGGCACATTCGACTACCAGGACGACACCAAGGGCGCCGGCAATGGTCGCTGGTCAGTCTCCGGAACACAATACTGCGAAAAATTTGGCGAGAAAGCTCAGCAGGAGTGCGGCACATTCCGCACCACTGGCGATGCTTACTTCGCGGCCAACACCCGCCTTGTTGAAATGAAGATCTGACGTTTCTTCAACCCTGAAGAAACGGATTGCCCGCCTTCTCGTCACCGATGCGGCTTGCCTCGCCATGACCTGGAAGAAAGACTACTTCGTCTCCCAGCGGCAGCACTTTCTCTCGTATTGATGAGAGAAGCTGCGCGTGATTGCCACCGGGAATATCGGTACGGCCGATGGAACCCCGGAAGAGAACATCACCCATCAGCGCAAAACGCGCCTTCTCGCAGAAATAGACAACAGAACCAGGTGAATGCCCGGGCGCCTCAATCGCCTTGAAATCATGTCCGCCTATTTCGACTTCATCACCTTCGGAGATCCACTGGTCCGGTTCCACCGCTCGCGCCGTGAGAATACCGAAACGCGCACCGGATTCCGGAAGTGACTCCAGCAGAAACTTGTCTGCCCTATGCGGCCCGATCACCGGAACGCCGAGCACCTCCTTCAATTCTGCCGCACTACCTGCATGGTCAATATGACCGTGCGTGAGGATGATCTTATTGATCGAAAGTCCAGTCTTGTTGATGGCCTCGCGGATCAGCGCGACATCGCCACCCGGGTCGACAACTGCGCCAACCTTGGTCTTGGCATGGAAGACCAAAGAACAATTCTGCTGGAACGGCGTTACCGGAATGACTGCAACGCGAAAATCCGGCGCCGTGTTTTGTGCGTCTGTCATGGCTGGCACGCATAGCTGGCCCGCCCTTGAGGGGGCAAGGGCCATCGTCTACTCAAGGTCGATGACCTCAACTGCACAATATTTGGACAACAGGGCAATTCTTGTTACAGCTCTGGCAACGGTCGGCATCTGTGATGTTGCCTTCGGCCTGACATTGCAACTCCAGCCCCTGTTGATGGAGGCGCGCGGCATCCCTGCTTGGCTCATTGGCCTCAACGCCACCATGGGCGCCATCGGCATCCTGGCTATTGGGCCTTTCCTGCCAAATCTTGTTGCAAAGTTCGGCAGCAAAACCATTGCCACCGTTTCCATTCTCGCCATTGTTTTTACCCTGCTGATGATGCCTGCCGTGCCCCCACCCTACTGGTGGTTTCCGCTCCGCTTCCTCATGGGCATGGCCATTGGTTCGCTCTTTGCCGTAAGCGAGACTTGGATCCTGTCGATAGCGACGGAGAAGAACCGGGGCCGTCTGATGGGCATCTATACATCGATGCTGTCCGTGACCTTTGCCACTGGACCCATGATCCTCCCTTTCACGGGCATTGAAGGTTGGATGCCATGGCTCATCTGCGCTGTCTGCGTGGCCTTGGGGCTCCTGCCCCTCTCAACGCTCAATGCCCGCGAGGTGACGGAGGAAGGCGGCAAAGGCGGTTTTCTCGATGTGATGCGCCGCGCGCCCGTGCTCTTCGGATGCATCGCCGCCGCGACGGTGTTTGACAGCATCCTCATTTCATTCTTCACGATCTTTGCCGAACGCAATGGCGTTGAACTTGCCAGGGCCAGTTGGCTCCTCGGTGTCGGCATCATTGCCGGTGTTGCCTTTTTCTATCCCATCGGCATGCTCGCTGACCGCTGGTCCAAGCCTGGCACGGTGCTGGCGACGGCGTTTTTGACTATCATCGCCGCTCTCGCTCTCAAGCCGGCGCTTGCAACCATCTGGGCTTGGCCCCTCGTCATCGTTTTCATCACGGCGGCATTCGGCGTCTATGTCGTTGCCCTTGCCGTGATCGGCGATCTCTTCAAGGGCAAGGACATGGTTGCAGCTTCTGCCGCGGTTGCGGCAATGTGGGGCGTCGGCGGCATCATCGGCCCGCCCATCGCGGGACGGCTCATCGACCTCTACACCATCAATGTCTTTCCGCCGGTGCTCGCAGGCATCTATGTGCTGGTGGTCGCCGGACTTGCCGTTAACCGCTTCCAGATCGCCCGGCCGGCCTGACTACGCACCACTTGCATGGATGGGTGCCCTCGTGAATAAGACACGCCATGCCGGCCGCGCCAGAACTTCAAACCATACGTGACTTTCTCCGCTACGCCGTGAGCAGTTTCCACGCGGCCAATCTCGTACACGGCCATGGCGCCTCGA
>JBIOWL010000093.1:0-3089 GCA_044868645.1 Aestuariivirga sp. | reverse complement strand
TTTTCCGGGTTTTTTGATTTTCCGTCAAGATGAAAACGGGGTCAGGGCAAGGCGGAATAAATAGAGCCTGGCCTGCATGATGGATGAAGCAGTCTTGCATGGCATGACTAACTCCAGATGACGGCTGGCCGGGCCTGAAGCCCGGCCAGGATTTTTTAGTGATTAATGACGGCCCCGATCGTTTTCTTCACGGAGCTTTTTCATGTGCGCGAAGGTGGTCACTTGGCGTCTGCCGTCATTGCATCGCAGGACACATCGGGGTTGTTGTCGGCGAAGTGCCCGGTTGGGTTTGGCCTCCAGGCCCAGACGTGCAACTCGTAGAACTTGTCCAGACCATAGCGGTTAGGCTCGCTGACGAAGTTGAACAGATGGCCTTCCAATGCAGCAGGTCCTTTGAAGGCGATGTATTCGACTGCAACAAGGGCCAGCTTGCCATCGGCCTGGGGCTCGTACATGACCGCTTCAGGTTTTGCGATGTCGATAACACCATCCTTGAGGAGCGCGCCATTCACATAGTGAATTCCCATGGCGCCGCCCTGCAGGCCGCTGGCGCAGGGAATGGGCCCATAGCCTTCGGCAACGGCAACCGACACATCCTTGAATCGGTCATTGGCGGCGCGAACGTGATCGACGAGCGGGCTGCTTTCTTCCGCTAAGGCGGTTCCAACCGCAAATAGGGAGAAAAGGGCAACGGCTGGGGTCCAGCGAAAAGTTTTCATTTCAATCTCCATTTGGTTGTGTGTTGTGAGCGGGCCTATGCTGGTTCCGGCCACGCTCGGGCTAATCGCAGGGACCACCGAAAGCAGCGAGTGCCGTATCGGTCCGATTGGTGTCAAATCGGTCTCCCATCGGCCAACCGCCGGTGGCAAATGCTCCGCTTTGGTGGCAAATTCTCCGCCTATCCGAGGCCTATCCGAGAGTGAGGGTCTCGACGTCTGCGGCAGTCAGCTAGGTCAGGTCGCGAAGATTTTTCCCCACTGGAAGAGGGAAGGTAAGATCGATTCCTTCAAGTTTTCGTTTTGAGCTAACCCGGATACCAGGTCTTGCGCGGATCATCGGCGCTGCGGCGGTAGGTCCAGGCGGAGTCGATAAGCTTTGCGAGGTCATAGGAAGGCCGCCAGCCCAGCGCATATTTCGCCGCCGCATTGTCCATCCAGTTCGAATGATACTGGCTTGGGATTTCAACCGAGGGCAGGCCGTAGTCTTGCTTGAGATGACGCGCCACCTCGCCATAGTCCACGGGCTCATTCATGCAGACATTATAAAGCTTGCCCTTGGTCGCGGCATTACCGATGGCAAGTGCAATGGCCTCGACAAGATCATCGACATGGACAAAGTTGCGCTTGAGCGGGCGCCCATGGGCATCGAGGAGTAGGGGGACAGTGCCCGTTTCAAAGTAGCGTCGTGCATCTTCCGCAGGCACCAGATTCTTCCACACCGGGCCGCCAAACACATCATCACCGAAGGAGAGAGTATATTTGAAGTCGTCCTTCTCCATGATCCAGGGAGCGCGCAGGCAACATGTGTTGATGCCATATTGGATGTGGAACTGCTGCAGCATCACCTCTTCGAGGACTTTCGAAAGCGCATAGCAGCCGGGATAGGCCATGTGCGGTGTTGCTTCTGTCACGGGCACGCCATGGTCATAGAAAAAATGCCCGACTGCGGCATCGCCGCCGATGAGTATGAATTGCTGTGCCGTCTTGCTCAGCCGAAACTCCTCAAGCAGCCAGAACAACCCCTTGACCGCCACATCCATCACATCGTCGGGCGTTTCCTTGCAGGTGGCGAGATGAACCACATGCGTTACATCTTTCATGGCCTCTTGTGCGCAGGCGCGGTCGGCGATGGTTCCCTTGACGACATCGACACCTTCAATGACTCTGTTGTGGCACAGCGCGCGCAGAGACGCGTCCTTGAACCGGGCGTCCGCTTTCAAATGGGCAATGAGACGGCGGCCGACCTTTCCGGTGGCGCCGGTGATGAGAATGTTCATGGATTCACTTCGTCCCATGGTGGGGCATGTTCGGGGCTGAGGAGCCGCATGTTGCGATTGAGCCTGTCGAAGCGTGCCATCGCTTCGGGCGAAAGGGTGAGTTTTGCCGCTTCGAGATTCTCACGTATGCGGACGGGATTCGAAGAAGTGGGGATCACAGTGAAATCCTTTGCCATGAGCCAGGCGAGTGTGACCTGGGCCGCCGTCGCCCCATGCTCGGCGGCAATCGCCCGGATAACCGGATCTTCAGCCACCCGTCCCAGCGCCAGCGGCGAGAAGGCCGTGACGTGAAGCCCCTTGGATCTTGCAAGTGCCGTCATTTCGCGATTCTGGTGAAAGGGGTGAACCTCGATCTGCAGGTGGGAGAATTGTTTGGGTCCTGCGATCTCCTCCGCCTGGGTCAGGAGAGGCCGCGTGAAGTTCGAGAGTCCGATGCTGCGCGCATAACCAAGTTCCCGCGCCTTGATGAGGTCCTCGATATAGGAGTCCATCTGCACTTCATTCTTGGGCGAGGGCCAGTGGATCAGCAGCAGGTCCACATAGGATGTGCGCAGCCGTTCCAGGCTTTCCTCGACGGTCGGCATGAACATGAGGCGCGTCAGATGCGGCGGTTTTACTTTCGTCGTTATGAAAATTTCCGGGCGAGGAATGCCCGACGCTGAAATCGCGGCGCCCACCATGGCTTCATTCTGGTAGCCTTGGGCCGTATCGATGTGACGGTAGCCTGCTTCCAGTGCAGCTTCCATGCAGGCGCGGCCTTCGCGGCCGCGGCGCATCCATGTTCCATAGCCGATCTTCGGCATCTGAAGATGGGCTTCTGCCATACTCAACTCCCGCAATTGTCAGATAAGTAAGACAATTACAGGAAAGAGTCTATGGCCTGTCAGCGGCGCGTGCCCTTGCCGATCCACTTGCCGATCATGTTGTCGGAATTCTCCAGGAGCTTGCGCACCGCGGCGCGCGCGGCATTGGGCTTCTGCTGGCGGATCGCCTTCTCGATATTGTTGTGAAGGTCCTGGGCATGGTGGAGATCGCCCGCCTCGACGGTGATCAGCACAAAGAGGTTCTTGAGTGCCGAGTCGATCATGACGCC
>JBIOWL010000092.1:0-3688 GCA_044868645.1 Aestuariivirga sp. | reverse complement strand
GTCACTACCCGGTTCCCTGGCAAAAGCTGACTTACGACACCAAGCTCAACGGCTATCGTGTCGACATCACCGAGGCGCAACTCCGCGACGCACCGGAATTCAGCGATGATTCCTGGAGCAACCGGGAATGGGAGAGAAATGTGCATGACTACTATGGCGTTCCGCCATATTGGGGCATGTAGAACGTCACAGGGGAGATGCACGCGACGGCCGCTTCAGGCGACCGTCGTCCCTTTCGGGGCCTTGTCCGGCTCAGTCCCGGCCTCGGCATTATTCACACCGTTCCGGTCTGCCCCGGCCAGAAAATCACCGACAACATTAAGGGCGGTTATATGTGCACAAAAGATCCGAAAGGTCACAAGCACCGGAACAGCAATGATAATGCCCGGAATTCCCCAAGCCCAGGCCCAGAAGGCCAAGGCCAGCAGGATTGCCACAGAATTGAGCTGAAGCCGGCGGCCGAGCAAGAGAGGTGAAGCCAACTGCGATTCAATTCCAGCCACAAGAATGTAGGCCAGAGGCGGCAGCAAGGCCATTCCCAATGACGGAAAGACGACAATCCCCACCAGTGTGGAGACAATGGTGATCAGGATTGGGCCCAGATAGGGAATATAGTTGAGCATAAACGCTGCAAGCGCCCACAGTTCGGGCAGTGGCATGCCAAGCCAGTAGAATGCAAGGCCCACGGCCAGTCCAACACAGATGTTGATGGCTGTGATGGTGAGCAAATAAACGGAAACCTCATGCTCCACGTTATAGACGAGACGCAGCGCCATCTTCTTGTCACTCAAGGCAGGAAGGGCATGAATGAGTTTCTCAAAAAACAGGTCTCCTGATGCCATCAGAAACGTGGCGAGGACGAGCGCGGCGCCAACGATAATGAGGAAATTGGCCGGATAGCCTGCCGCCGAAGACAGGAGAAAGGTGAGATCCGGGCCGTTCACCACAACGTCCTGTTCGTTTGGGCCCGGCGAAGGGTCGGTGGCCGACTGAATCTCCTGGGCAAGACTGGTGACATTTGCCAACGCTTCCCGCATGGTGCGCAGCTTCGCAATCAATTCGGCCTTGAGAGTCGGCGCTGTGGCGATCGACTGCGCTATGGGACTGCTGAAAAGATAGGACGCCGCCGCAACAATGATCATAAGGCTGCCCGTGACGGCGCTGGCGGACACCCAGGGAACAATGCCCTGTTTGGAAAACCGCCGCACAGCAGGCCGGAACGTCAGGGCAATCAGGAACGCGAAGACTATTGGGACAAGCAGGTCACGGGCGAAATAAACCGCGGCAAGCGCAAGCAAGACGGCAACAATAACAAGAAGATTGCGGACCTGCCGCAGATGGACGGCCTCGCTGGCAACCTTCCCTTCCTTCACGCGATGATGGTGTTGTTCACACCCTCCCCATCAGTACCAATATGAGGACAATAAGCAGGATGAGGCCAAGACCGCCGGAAGGGAAATAACCCCAATCGCGGCTGTAGCCCCAGGTCGGCAATGCACCAATAAGGATAAGAATTAGAATAATGAGGAGAATTGTGCCGAGTGACATGGACGCCTCCGTGCTGTTCGCTTGAAGTTAATGCCCAACGGCAAGCACTTGTTCCATCGCCTCCGTTCCTCCTTTTTTGCGACACAATCTTCCGAGAGATTCCATGAGATTCATGGCAAGGAAATTATTTTCCGAAACATGGAACCAGCCTGGACCGTTTCGCGTTTTGCAACGGATGGTAGCCTTCAAAAACCGTCGCAGGAGGGGAATCACATGAATTTGGCCAATAGCATCTCGCCACAATTGCCCTATTTGCGCCGTTTTTCGCGCGCCCTGACGGGATCGCAACAAGGCGGCGATGCCTATGTGGCGGCTCTGCTGGAAGCTATCATTGCAGAGCCCGACGACCTCAATCATTCATCCGATCTGCGTATTGCCCTCTACCAGAAGTTTTGCAGGCTGTGGGAATCGGTGTCGATCAACATGAGGCCCACCGCCCAGAACGACAATCCATCGACACCGCGCTGGGCCAAAACTGCTCAGCGCCATCTTTCGGCAATCCCGCCCAAGGCCCGCGAAGCTTTCCTGCTAATGGCAGTGGAAAATTTCACCACCAAGGAAATCGCCGTTATTCTCGACCGCGACGAAGAGACAGTCACAACGCTACTGGAAGAAGCATCCCAGGCCATCGTCGATCAAGTCGCAACCAGCGTGATGATCATCGAGGACGAGCCGCTGATCGCCATGGACCTCAGGGCCATTGTGGAGACATTGGGCCACAAGGTGACGGGTGTGGCGCGCACGCACCGGGAGGCGGCCAAGCTTGCTGCAAAATCGCGCCCGGGCCTGATCCTCGCCGACATTCAGCTCGCCGACGGCAGCTCCGGCATCGATGCTGTGAATCAGATCCTCACGGCCTTTGAGGTTCCCGTAATCTTCATCACGGCTTTCCCGGAAAGACTGTTGACCGGCGCACAACCGGAACCAACTTTCCTGATTACCAAGCCCTTTACCTCCGAAATGGTGAAGGCCGTGGTGAGCCAGGCCCTATTCTTCGACAGCAAAGCCAAGGCGGCTGCATAGATTCGGCGCCAAGCGGAACTATTGTAAGGTTGGCGCGTTAACTCTGCTAGGAGTTGCGCATGATTAGGTTTTTCACACTACTGGTTCTTGCCCTGCTTGCCCTTACGGTAGCCATGGGCAGCAATATCTTCTCAGGGGTTGCTTTGGTAATTGTTGGCCTCTCGGCTATCGGGCTAGGGGTATCACTTTACGCTGATCTCAGCCGCGATACCTGAGCGCGGGCTCTCCAATATCTTTTCCAGCGTCTAACTTCACTTCAGACGCCTTTTCCAGAACTAGCTTCAGACTGATCGTGCCGCCTACATCGCGCAGCCGTATCAGGTATTCGCCAGAAGATAGGCGTTCGACGCCGTCAATGTCTTCGAACTCGGACTTGCCGTCTTGTGATACCTCGATGTCATAGCTTGTGTTGCCAAACCTGTAGCGAACGGAAAATCCTGGCCAGGACAGAGGGATGCAAGGCTTGACCCTAAGAATGTCACTCTCACGCGACATTCCGAGGATGGCTTCGAGACCGGCGCGATGGAGCCAGGCTGCGGCGCCCGTGTACCAGGTCCAGCCACCCCTGCCCCGGTTGTGACCCACCGAATAGATATCGGCCGCCACGACATAGGGCTCCACGCGGTAGCGCAATGCATCTTCCTTCGTCAGCGTGTGATTGATGGGATTGAGCAGGGAAAACAGCCGGCCTGCCCTTTCAGTATCATTCCTCTTGGCGTGAGCAAAGACGGACCAGATGGCACCATGGGTATATTGCCCGCCGTTCTCCCGGATGCCCGGTGGATAGGCCTTGATGTAACCTGGATCCGGCAGGGATGTGTCAAAAGGCGGCGCAAACAGGAGAGCTAGGCCGTCATCGGCTTTCACGAGTTGTTCGTAGGACTGATTGAGTGATTTTGCTGCCCGGGCGGAATCACCGGCACCTGAGAGCACCGCCCATGATTGGGCAATGCTGTCGATGCGGCATTCGTCGTTCTGCGCCGAGCCGAGTGGTGTTCCGTCATCGAAATAGCCGCGACGATACCACTGCCCATCCCAGCCATGAGCCTCGATGGCAGCGCCGAGTTTCTCCATATGCCGCTGCCACGCCTCGGCGTGCGTAGTATCGCCACGCGCC
>JBIOWL010000091.1:0-3368 GCA_044868645.1 Aestuariivirga sp. | reverse complement strand
ATCCAGCCCAGCTTCACGCGCGCCCGGAGGATGAGGTCATTGGCCTCCTCGGCCCCCACATCAAGGCCTGAGAAGGCGCCCTCATGCTTCTTGCTTTCGCCATCCTTGCGCTCGGTCCAGCCGGTAAGGTCATCCGTCGCACAATCGGCCAAGTCTTCGAGCGTTTTAACGCCCGCCTCGCCGAGCGCCACCAGCATTTCCGGCGTTAAGCCTTCAAGGCCAGCCAGATCATCGGCGACACCAAGAGATTTGCGCTTGTCCTCAAACTCCTGCGCCCGCCGGTCCAGATAGTTGCGCGCCCGGGTCTGCAGTTCCTCGGCGGTCGATTCATCAAGGCCTTCAATGGAGGAGATTTCGCGCGCCTCGACGGCTACAAGCTCATCGGCCTTGGTAAAGCCTTCAGAGGCCAGCAACTGCGCCAGCGTTTCATCCACATCCAGCGCTTCGATGAAGTGCAGGGTGCGGCCGGCGAATTCCTTCTGGCGGCGTTCTGATTCTTCAGCTTCTGTCAGAATGTCGATGTCCCAGCCGGTAAGCTGCGAGGCAAGGCGCACATTCTGGCCGCGCCGGCCGATGGCGAGCGACAGCTGCTCATCCGGCACCACCACCTCGATGCGCTCAACTTCTTCATCGAGCACCACCTTGGCAACTTCAGCAGGTGCCAAAGCATTCACCACGAAGGTCGCCACATCGGGCGACCACTGGATGATGTCGATCTTCTCGCCCTGCAATTCATTGACCACGGCTTGGACGCGCGAGCCCCTCATGCCGACGCAGGCACCGACCGGATCGATGGAGCCATCGCGCGAGCGCACGGCAATCTTGGCACGGCTGCCCGGATCGCGGGCCACCGAAACAACCTCAACGACATTGTCATAGATTTCCGGCACTTCCTGGCCGAAGAGTTTGGCCATGAACTGCGGATGGGTGCGCGACAGGAAAATCTGCGGTCCACGCTGCTCGCGCCGCACGTCATAGACATAGGCGCGGATGCGGTCGCCGGGGCGGAAAGTTTCCCGCGGCAGCGATTCATCGCGCCGCACGATGCCTTCGCCGCGGCCCAGATCGACAATCACATTGCCGTACTCTGCGCGCTTGACGACACCGCTGACGATCTCGCCGATGCGGTCCTTGTATTCTTCATACATGCGGTCGCGCTCCGCATCGCGCACCTTCTGCACGATCACCTGCTTTGCCGACTGCGCGGCGATGCGCCCGAACTCGATAGGAGGCAGAGGTTCGGCGATAAAGTCGCCCACCTGCGCCGCAGGATTTTTCTTCGAGGCTTCCTTGAGGGAAATCTGCGTCGCCTCATTGTCGATGGTCTCGACCACCTGCAGAAGCCGGTTGAGCCTGGTCTCGCCTGTCTTCGGGTCGATCTCGGCGCGGATTTCGTTTTCCGCGCCATAACGCGCCTTGGCGGCCCGCGTGATGGCGTCTTCCATCGCTTCGAGCACGATCGACTTGTCGATCACCTTCTCGCGCGCCACTGCATCGGCGATCTGCAAGAGTTCAAGCCTGTTGGCGCTGATTGCTGTGTTAGCCATTTTCTTCCTTTTCCTCCTCAGCGTTGGAAATCTGGTCTTCGGCGATCTCGGAGCCGTCGCCATAACCCTTGGGGACATTGGGGGCATGGCGGGCTCTCGCCGCCTCGATAAGTTCGTCTGTCAAAACAAGATGGGCATCGGCGATGTCCTTGAAGGGAACGCCGACGAGAATTTTTTCAGAGCCACCCTCGGGATTGTCGATGTAGAGGCGAACCTCGCCATCCTCATAGCCCTCAAGAAGCCCACGGAAACGTTTGCGCCCGGCTTGTGGCACTGCCATCTCAATTTTGGCATCGTGCCCGGCCCAATCCTCGAAATCCTGGGGCCGCACCAAGGGCCTGTCTATGCCGGGCGATGAGACTTCGAGCAGATAACGCGAACTGATGGGGTCCGCGACATCGAGCATCGGCGAAAAAGCGCGGCTGAACTGCTCGCAGTCGTCAATGGTGAAGGTGCCGTCCGGCCGTTCCGCCATGATCTGCACAGTGGAGCCGAGCATCTTCACCCGCACCAGCCGGAAACCCATGGAGGCAAGCACAGGCTCCGCCAAGGCAGCGATGCGCTGGGCGGGGCCGGTTTCCCGGGCAATTCGGATGTTCTGGTCAGTCGTTGCTTCCATTAGGTAATAAAAAAAGCGGGCCCCTTGCGGGACCCACTCTCAAATCCTCTTTCGAGGCTATGTGAGTGAACTCGTGGACCGATACATAGGCCTTTTGCCGCGATTTCACAAGGGGGAGCAAATTCCTCGCAGATTCCTCAAAGTGGTATGGACCGTCCCCGGCGGTAGTTGGCGGAGGGAACCACATCTGCAAGCCGTGATCTGGAAATTTCCGGGCTGGGCGATGGCTGCGCATTGCAGCAGTGCTCCCTAAAACAACTCATCCCATTTGTCGTTCTTCCGTTCATCCCAGGCATTTCGCCTGAACAACCCGGCAAAACCAATTCCAGAACTTACGCATAGGTTGGGGCTAACACAAAATTCAACCAACTATCAATGGTTGAAATACGTACTTGGTTTACAACCACTTAGAGCATTTTAGACTGGCACTACCAGATTTATCTTGACTTTAATCCTGCGATAGCCTATATGTCCTTCATGATTTGTTTTTTCTGGTTTCTTATCCTAATCTTCAAAAATGCCCGTCGCCTTGCCGTCAATGCTCAAGTGGTTCTTTCGGGCCCAATAGGCCCTGACGCCCTCCTCCCCAAGCTCCTCATAAAAGGGAAGCAGTTCATCCGGTCCTCGCTGCCTCACAAACTGCATCACCGGTACTCCGGTACCGCAGGAAACCTGGGCAAGCTCGACGGAAAAATCGAAGACCTGCCGCGCGCCTGCCATGGCGGAAAAATGCCCGCTCGCCCACCCCCAATCCGGGTCGCGCGGATGGATGGCGCGCGCCACGCCATAGACCCGCAAGATGCGCGCCTCGCCTTCAAAGGCGCAGAACATCAGGGTCATGCGCGAGTCCTCGCGCAAATGGGCCGCAGTCTCGTTGCCGCTGCCCGAAAGACTGAGCCAGAGGATGCGGCGGTGATCGAGAACCCGCAAACTGTCGAGCCCCTTCGGGGAAAGATTGACCCGGCCCAATGGCGCGGCAGTCGCCACGAAAAACATCGGTTGCGCCCGGATGAACTGGATCAGGGAAGGTGTGAGTCTGGTCGCCTTGGCCATGGTGGTAATGCTCTATGGCAAATTGGTGCCAGTGCTTGTCAGCAAGCCACTGGCCGGCCTATCGCGGCACCATGCCTTTCACCATCAGTACTCTGCAGGACCATCCTTACTTCGCTGGCATCATTGCCGACCGCTGCTGGCACGCCTGG
>JBIOWL010000090.1:0-6275 GCA_044868645.1 Aestuariivirga sp. | reverse complement strand
GACAAATGGTGATGGCTCACTTTCGGCAAAGCTATTGACGCCGACAACTTTTACAGCGCCTTCCTCGATGGCGTGGATGCGGGCGGTGTTTGAGGCAACGAGCGCTTCCTTCATGTAGACGATGGCGGCGGGCGATGCGGCACCGCCCAAGGCTTCCACCTTGGCAAGCTCGGCACGCGCATCGCGATTCATCTCCGCCACCTTGGCGGCAATGACGGGCGAGCCATCGAAGATGTCGTCATAGTCGAGAAGGTCCGTCTCCAGCGCCATGATCTGCTGGGCGCGCAGCGACCATTGCTGGTCAAAGGGCCGTGGCAATCCCAGCGCTTCGTTCCAGGCGGGCAGTTGAATGGCGCGGGCTCTTGCTTTCTTTGAAAGCGTCACGCCCAGCATTTCAATGAGGATGCGGTAGACATTATTTTCCGGCTGGCTTTCGGTGAGGCCGAGCGAGTTCACCTGTACGCCATAGCGGAAGCGGCGCAGCTTTTCGTCCGCAACGCCAAAGCGATCGCGCAGCAGTTCATCCCAGAGTTCAGTGAAGGCGCGCATCTTGCAAACTTCAGTGATGAAGCGAAGCCCTGCATTGACGAAGAAGGAGATGCGGCTGGCGACAACGGGAAAAGCTGCTGCGGCAATATCGGGAGAGGCTTTCGCGGCGCTGAGCACAGCAACGGAAGTGGCGAGCGCGAAAGCCAATTCCTGCACTGGCGTCGCACCTGCCTCCTGCAGATGATAGGAGCAGATGTTGACTGGATTGAATTTCGGCATCTCGCGGGTGGCGAAGGCGATGGTGTTGGCGGTGAGGCGCAAGCTTGCCTCAGGCGGAAAGACATAGGTGCCGCGCGCCAGATATTCCTTGATGATGTCGTTCTGGGTGGTGCCCTGCAGCGATGCGCGTGGCACACCCTGTTCGTCGGCTAGCGCCACATAGAGCGCGAGCAGCCAGGCCGCCGTGGCGTTGATCGTCATGGAAGTATTCATGCGATCGAGCGGGATGCCGTTGAGGAGGGCGCGCATGTCGCCCAGATGGCTCACCGGCACGCCGACCTTGCCCACTTCCCCGAAGGCGCGCGGGTCGTCGCTGTCGTAACCGGTCTGGGTCGGCAGGTCGAAGGCGATGGAAAGGCCCGTCTGTCCCTTGGCCAAATTACCGCGGAACAGGCGGTTTGACTCCGCTGCGGTCGAATGGCCCGCATAGGTGCGGATCAGCCAGGGTTGGTCGGGCATCTGAGCAGCTTCTTGTTGCGATGCAGCATGGAAGCACGGGCAAAGCCTGCCCGCAACTCAGTCTTTAGACACGAGAATAGTAGTTAGAGGCGGGAGCCCTTGGGCACTTCCCTGGCGCCAAAGATGGCCAGCAGGATCAAGCCACCTGCCAGATGCCCGATGATGGAAAAGGCCGCTGCCTTCTGGAAATCGCCGACGGCGGCGAGGTCGATGCCGGATGCCAAATAGTTCGAGAAGCGGGCACAGTAGACCAGAATTGCGAAGCTGGCGGGCAGTGTCACCATGGGCATGCCGCCGATGAAACGCTGCAGGATCAGGGCCGAGAAAAGACTGACACTGATCATGGCATAATAGACGTCAGCGACCGGGTTCCAGGCGGCGAAGCCGAACCAAAGATCAATTGCGCTGTTCCAACCCCAATTGGACATGGCTATTGCGTGGGCGGTCAAATCCGCCCCTCCTCAGACCAGGAGACTCTACCTCCTCCTACTTAATGTTCTCTTGCCAAAACCGCTTGACCTAGACCAATGGTGCAGTGCAGCATCGCTTTTGCAACATTATTGTGCAGGACCATGCCCAGCACCAGAACCCAGATTGTCTATGACATCGGCCGGATCCCGCCTCTGGGCCAGGTTCCGGACCAGATGCCGGCCTGGTGCATCCGCCAGGAGCGGCATGGCGCGCCTGACAAGGCCATGCAGGTTGAGACGGTTCCCACCTGGACCATCGGCGAGGATGAGTGTCTGATCCTCGTGATGGCGGCGGGCGTTAATTACAATGGCGTGTGGGCGGCGCTCGGCAAACCGATATCCCCCATCGATGGCCACAAGAACCCCTACCATATCGCGGGCTCCGATGCTTCGGGTGTCGTCTATGCAGTGGGTTCCAAGGTCAAGCGCTGGAAGGTGGGCGATGAAGTTGTCATCCACTGCAACCAGGATGATGGCGATGATGAAGAGTGCAATGGCGGCGATCCCATGTTCTCACCCTCTCAGCGCATCTGGGGATACGAGACACCTGATGGTTCCTTTGCGCAGTTTGCGCGGGTGCAGGCCCGGCAACTCTTGCCGAAGCCCAAGCATCTCACTTGGGAAGAGTCGGCTTGCTACATGCTCACTCTTGCCACGGCCTATCGTATGCTTTTCGGCCACAAGCCCCATGAATTGAAGGCGGGGCAGAATGTGCTGGTGTGGGGTTCTTCCGGCGGGCTTGGTTCCATGGCGGTGCAGCTTGCGGCAACGACGGGCGCTTCCGCCATCGGTGTCGTCTCGGAAGACGACAAGCGCGATTTCGTCATGGGGCTTGGCGCGCGCGGCGTCATCAACCGCAAGGAATTCAAGTGCTGGGGCGAGATGCCGAAAGTGGGAACGCCCGAATACAATGACTGGCTGAAGAACGCCCGCGAGTTCGGCAAGGCCATCTGGGCCTTCACCGGCAAGGGCATCAATGTCGACATGGTGTTCGAGCATCCGGGTGAGGCGACATTTCCGGTTTCCGTGCTCGTGGTGAAGCGCGGAGGCATGGTGGTGATCTGTGCCGGCACCACGGGCTACAACCTCACCATGGATGCGCGCTATCTATGGATGCATCAGAAGCGGGCGCAGGGTTCGCATTTTGCAAATCTTATGCAGGCCTCTGCCGCTAACAAGCTGGTGATGGATAGGCGCATCGATCCTTGCATGTCGGATGTCTATTCGTGGAATGATATTCCCTTGGCGCACATGAAGATGTGGAAGAACGAGCACCGGCCCGGCAACATGGCAGTGCTTGTTTCGGCGCCGCGCACCGGCCTCAAGACTTTCGAGGATGCATTGGCCGCGTCGGCCTAATTCTGCAGATCGGGCTTTTCCGACAACTTTTCGCCGGTGGAGAGAATTTCCAGCACGCGATTGAGTTCACCGCCGAGGATGAGCACGAGGGCAGCAAGGTAGATGAAGAACATCGCCGCGAATAAACCCGACAGCGAAGCATAGGTCGAGGCGAAGGAATTGAAGCGCAGGAGCCAATAGGAAAAACCCACCGCCAGAAGCATCCAGACAAACACCGTCAGCAACACGCCGGGCCATATCCGGCGCAGGGAAAGCGCACGTGCAGGCAAAGTCAAGTGGGCAACGGTCACACCTCCGAACAGAAGGAGAGCGGCATAAAGCAACCGCATTTCCTGCAGGGCGGAAAAGCGCCCGATGAGATCAACGCCGTGGGTTGCCGCAAAGCGCAGCGCCAGCGGCAGCAGCACCACCAGAAATGAAAAAGCCAAAAAGGCCGCCGCTGCGCCAATGACAAATATGATGTCGAGAAGATAGAGCCACCAGACTGAGCGGTTCTCGCGAACATCATAGGCGCGGTTGAGGCCGACGCGTACTGAGTCAACGCCCGCCATGGCGCTCCAGATGGTGAGAAGAGCGGCAAGGCTTAAAAGATCGGCGCGCGGCACGGTGAGGATCGAACGGATTTCACCTTCAAGCGGGCGCACCAAATTCTCAGGCGCAACGTCGAGCAGGAAATTGACGGCGGCCCTAGCCTGTTCCTCGCTGCCGACAAAGCCTGCGATGGCGGTCAAAAAAATCAAAAAAGGAAAAATCGAGAAGATCGAGCGGAAGGCAATGTTGCCGGCAAGCGGGATGGCCTCATCGGCAAAGAGCCGCTTGAAGCTTTCCTTTGCGAGCTTTGCAAGCGGCACATGGGCCGCTCCTTCCTTGTCATCGCTCATTATCTAGCCCGGGCAATTGCAATCTGGCACAGGCTAGCATCATGGCTGCGCATATTAAAATCCTGAACATGGTGGCTCCCGGAATCTTTGTGATTCTGTGGGCTTCGGGATTCGTGGTGGCGCGGCTCACGGCGGGACATGTGGAGCCAGTTTCATTCCTCGCGTTCCGCTTTCCGCTGGCGGCCCTTTGCATGCTGGCGCTTGTCCTTGCCTTCCGCGAGAGGAGACTTTCGGGGCGCGAGGCTTTCCATGCGGCCACGGTCGGATTTTTTCTGCACGCCGCTTATCTCTCCTGCGTCTACTGGGCCGTGACCCACGGGCTCCCGGCCGGCGTGAGCGCCCTGATCGCGGCGCTGCAGCCCATCGTTACGGCCTTCATGGCAGTGCCCCTGTTGGGAGAAAGGGTCGATGGAAAGCACTGGCTGGGTCTTGCGGTGGGGATCATCGGCGTTGCCTTGGTGCTTTCGCCCAAGTTCTCGATGGCCACCATCGATGGCATCACGCCGGTCACGGCGGGGATCGGCGTCATCGGTATGCTCTGCGCCACCATCGGCACAATCTACCAGAAGCGCTTTGCTTCCCATCTGCCGCTCCTGCCTGCCGTCATGTGGCAATATGTGGGGGCGTCTGTGGTCGTGGTTATTCTTGCAGCACTGACAGAAAACTTTGGCTTTGATGGCAGCGCTCAGGCCTGGGTGGGACTTCTATGGGCGGTTGTCATTTCATCGGTCGGGGCGATCCTGACGCTCATGTATCTCATCCGCGAAGGAGCGATTGCAAAGGTCTCGGCGCTCATCTTCCTGGTGCCGGGTGTGACCGCCGTCATCACCTATCTCATGTTCAACGAGATGCTGACCTTCATGCAGATTATCGGCATGGCGGTCACCGCCGCTGCAGTGATGATCGTCAATCGGAGAAGGGTGCGGGTATGAGCGCGGCAACATTGCCTTCCCGGCAATTCTCAGGCAGGTTCGGCAGAAAGCCCAGATGGAATGGATGATCGCATGTCAATGGAATTTCTGCTCACGGCCTTGATTGTTGTGGCATCTCCCGGAACGGGCGCTCTGTTCACGATCGCCACCGGCCTTACACGCGGCGCTAAGGCCAGCACCATCGCCGCTTTCGGCTGCACCTTGGGCATCATTCCGCATCTTGCGGCGGCCATCACGGGATTGGCCGCCATCCTGCACACCAGTGCGCTGGCCTTCGATATCCTGAAATATCTGGGTGTCGCCTATCTGCTGTATATGGCCTGGATGACGCTGAAGGAAACCGGCGCGCTGCAGGTCGATGGCAATGTGCCGGAACGGTCACCTGCCGAGGCCATTGTCTATGCAGTCCTCATCAATCTGCTCAATCCCAAGCTCACGATCTTCTTTTTCGCCTTCCTGCCGCAGTTTGTGGACCCTGCATCAGATAACACGCTGCGGCAGATGCTGCTGTTAAGCGGGGTTTTCATGGCGATGACATTTGCTGTCTTTGTGATGTACGGCGTTTTCGCGGCATCTGTGCGTGACCGCGTGGTCTCCAGCAAGCGGGCCATGACATGGCTGCGGCGGTCCTTCGCGGCGGGGTTTGCGCTGCTGGGAGCGAAACTCGCCTTCGAACAAAGATAGATGAAACCGAGATGATTTCAGCTTGAGCGTTTGCGCGCCGCGAGGGTGCGCAGGCGGAGCGCGTTGAGGCGGATGAAGCCCGCAGCATCCTTCTGGTCATAGGCGCCACGGTCATCCTCGAAGGTGACGAGATCGTTCTTGTAAAGCGACTTGAGGCTCCTGCGGCCGACGACAATGACATTGCCCTTGTAGAGCTTGAGGCGCACATCGCCTTCGACATTCTCCTGCGACTTGTCAATCATGGCCTGCAGCATCTCGCGTTCGGGCGCGAACCAGAAGCCGTAATAAACGAGCTCGGCATAGCGCGGCATGAATGAGTCCTTCAGATGCGCGGCCTCGCGATCCAGCGTCAGGCTTTCCATGGCGCGGTGGGCGACGGAGAGGATTGTGCCGCCTGGCGTTTCATAGACACCGCGTGACTTCATGCCGACGAAACGGTTCTCGACAAGATCAAGCCTGCCGATGCCGTTATCATGGCCGAGGCGGTTCAATTCGGTGAAGAGCGTCGCGGGCGACATGGGCTTGCCGTTGATCGCAACCGGATCACCGTTCTTGAAGCTGATCTCGATATAGGCCGGCTTGTCGGGCGCATCCTCGGGCGCGATCGTGCGCTGATAGACATAAGGCGGCGGCTCCTCCCACGGGTCCTCAAGCACCTTTCCTTACGATGAAGAGTGCAACAGGTTTGCATCGACGGAGAAGGGCGCTTCGCCGCGCTTGTC
>JBIOWL010000089.1:0-8269 GCA_044868645.1 Aestuariivirga sp. | reverse complement strand
GCCGCGATCTGCTTTCTGGCGATGGGCGGGAATTCCTCAATCTGTGGCATACGCGGAGAGGAGCGCTTGACCTGAACCCTAGCCTGTTGGGCCACAAGTGCAGCGTCCTCATCATAACCCTCGGCTTCCCCCACATTGTTAGCAGAGGCCTGCGCCGCCGCCGCACGGGCCGCCATGGGCGCGGGCCTCAGAACCTTGACGGGCTCTGTCTGCCTGCCGGTGTAGCCGAATACCTGGCGGGCGGGCTCTTCCTGCTCTTCGGGCTTTCCGGCTTCCGATATCATTTCCAGGGAGAGGCCGGTCGCCACAACGGAAACGCGCATGGTGCCTTCCAGCGTATCGTCGAAGGTAGCGCCGAGGATGATGTTGGCTTCGGGATCCACTTCCTCGCGGATGCGCGTGGCTGCCTCGTCCACTTCATAAAGCGTCAGGTCAGGGCCGCCGCTGATGGAGATCAAGAGACCGCGGGCGCCGCGCATGGAAACATCGTCGAGCAGCGGATTGGAAATGGCAGCTTCGGCAGCCTCAATGGCACGCTTCTCGCCGGACGCTTCGCCGGTGCCCATCATGGCCTTACCCATTTCGCTCATGATGGCGCGGACGTCGGCAAAGTCGAGATTGATGAGACCCTCTTTGGTCATCAGCTCGGTGATCGATGCGACGCCGGAATAGAGAACTTGATCAGCCATTGCAAAGGCTGCAGCAAAAGTCGTCTTCTCATTGGCGACACGGAAGAGGTTCTGGTTCGGTATCACAATCAGTGTGTCGACATAGCGGGCGAGCTCGTCAATGCCGCGCTCTGCCGTCTGCATGCGGCGAACGCCTTCAAACTGGAAAGGCTTTGTCACCACGCCAACGGTGAGAATGCCTTGTTCCTTTGCGGCACGTGCGATGATCGGAGCTGCGCCTGTTCCCGTGCCACCGCCCATGCCGGCAGTGATGAAACACATGTGCGAACCTGCGAGATGATCAAGAATTTCCGGCAATGCTTCTTCAGCGGCGGCAGCGCCAATCTGCGGCTGGGAACCTGCGCCCAATCCTTGCGTCAGTGCGGTGCCCATTTGCACGCGGCGTTGTGCTGCGTTTTGCAGCAGCGCCTGCGCATCGGTGTTGGCAACGACAAATTCCACGCCTTCAAGCCTGCTCTCGATCATGTTGTTGACAGCATTGCCGCCTGCCCCGCCTACCCCGAAGACGGTAATGCGAGGTTTCAACTCGTGAAGATTGGGAACGGTGAGCTTGATGGTCATGACGCAGTCCGCAAGTGGTTTTCGCCCCAGGACTTTGTTTCCCAAACCCTAAGAAATGGTTAACAAAACTTTACGGCGGACGGCAAAATTCAAGTAAATTCAGCCGGAAAGGCCGGATTCACGCCCCTCTTCCTGCTTCATTTGACCATATTCATCCGGGCCGGGGCAGACGGTTAGAGCAACACGATCAATCTAAAAGGTTTTTTGCAAGCCACTCATGTCTCTACAAGCTTTCCGCCAGCCAGCGGCCGACACGCTGGGCATAAGACAGGCTTGCGCGGTCTATGGCAGCTTGGGCCTCCCGCGGCATGGCATATTGCCGGTCGGGATAAGCGGCACTTGCCGCAAGGCCTGCCACCACGCAGCTTCCGGCGTTTTTCACATGAGAGGGCAACCCTGCGGCCACCCTAGGCATACCCACACGGGCGTTCAGACCGAAGACTTCGCCGGCCAGCACTTCGGTGCCATGCACCAGGCTTCCGCCGCCCGTGAGGACAAGCTTCGTGGCGGCATTGAGAAAGCGGGAGTGGGGCTCAACGGCGGCGCGCACCATGAACAAGGTTTCCTCCAACCGGGGCCTGACAATTGAAGTGAGAACATGTTTGGGAACCTGCTGCACGGAGTCGGTTCCCTTTTCACCGGCCAGCGGCACGGCCAGGAACTCGCGGTCTTCATGGCCAAGAGGAACGACGGAGCCGAAGAGCGTCTTCATGCGCTCGGCATGGGCAAGGGTTGTGGAAAGACCTTGCGCAATGTCCCCCGTGACGTGGGAGCCGCCTATTGGCAGCGCGCCGGCGAATACCAGTCTTCCGCCGCGGAACATGGCGTAGCTTGTGATTTGGCCGCCCAGATCCACAACCAGCGCGCCGAGCTTCTTCTCGTCGGCTGAAAGGGTGCCGCGCGCCGCCGCATATGGCGAAAGGATGAAACCGGAGACTCCAAGATGGGCGCGCTCAACCGCCAGCCTGATATTGTTGAGAACGGCGGGATCTACCGTGGCAACGGCCATATCGACGGAAAGCTGATTGCCGTGAAGTCCCAGTGGCGCATTGTCATTCGGCACATCGTCGAGGGCGAAGGCAGCCGGCATAAGATGAAGCACATGCCTGCGGCCAACTTTAAGCCCGGACACCGCCGCTGAAATGGCGTTCTCGATATCGCGCGGGCTCACAACGCCGGTCTTAGTCGAGATGCTGCCTGTACAGAATTCCGATTTTGCGCGGCCGCCGGAGACGTTGACATGAACGTCATGAATGCGTCTCTCGGCCATGCGTTCGGCGCAATCCACCGCAAGCCTGATGGCTTGCTCGGCTTCCATGGCATTCGTGACGGCACCCGTCCGCACGCCCCTGGCGAGGGTTTGGCCGAAGCCCAGAACTTTGACGGCATCCTCAGCCGAAGACGCTCCGGCCTTGGCGTTGCTTTCGGCAATCATGCAGGTGAAACGCGTCGAGCCCAGATCGACGACGCCAAAGACGCTCCTCCTGGGAGGACGGTTTTCACCGCCATTCACACCTGTGTCTGGAACCTGACGCAACATCTAGACGAAACTGACCTCAATTTTCCTGCGTGCTGATGCTCGATGTCGTCTCGGGTGAAACCTCTTCGGGAACGGCTGCCGAAATCCTCATGAGCCCCGGTACGCGGAGATCAATTTCCGCCGCTGCACCGGACAACAATCCATTCGACCGGGCAAGAGTGAGGGCTTTTCCGAATTCCCCTCCCCCGTTTTCTGCCGGCAGCAAGATCTTGGTTCCACTGTCGAGGTACAAATTCCACCGCCTCTGACCCACACGTGAGGCCGCACGCACCTTCATCCTTAGGTCGGGCAAAGCTTCCAATTGGTTAACAAGCTCTGCGACCGCTTCATTGGCCCTCGCACCTGTCACCGTGAGAACACCATTGAGTTGCGAGGGATCGATACCCGACATGACAATGCCGTTGCGATCAATGACGCGGAAACTGCCGTCAATCTGCCAAATGGCAAAAGGCTGCCGCTCCACCAGCGACACCAACAGGCGATTGGGGAACTCGCGCCTCACGGC
This sequence comes from Aestuariivirga sp., assembly GCA_044868645.1. Classification (GTDB taxonomy): domain Bacteria; phylum Pseudomonadota; class Alphaproteobacteria; order Rhizobiales; family Aestuariivirgaceae; genus Aestuariivirga. The sequence goes on along the minus strand of JBIOWL010000089.1, from coordinate 4,974 downwards.
GGCGCTCAACACCCAGTCCAGCGCTTCAAGGCGTTTCTTGGCTTCGTCAGGTGAAAAACCAAGCAAGGAACCGCCTGGCTTGATCTGCATCGCCTCAAGCACAAGACGGGAATCATGTTTTTCAAGCCCTGAGATTTCAATGTCATCCGCCGCCTGGCCGACGATCCCTGCGAGTTTTCCGGGCAGACGATGCCACAGGCTGTCCGCGCCATTCAGATGTCCGCCCTGTACCGCGCCATGAAAAATAGCCAGCAGGAGTGCGCTGACAGCGCCGACACGCATCGCCACACGATAAATGGGCAGGCAATCGCGCCCATCATTCAGCCAGGCACCCAGCCAGTTGCTCAACGATTGAGCGAGGCGTCGTTGACCATCCATGTCACCAGTTCCTCATATGTATGTCCCGCATGCGCCGCAAGTTCGGGAACAAGAGACGTGCCCGTCATGCCCGGCTGTGTATTGACCTCAAGCAGTATCAGTTCGGGGTCGCGCCCCGGTGTGTCATCAAGGCGAAAATCCGCCCGCGAAATGCCCCGGCAGCCCAGTGCCTGATGGGCCTTGATCGAGTACTCCTGCACCTGCCGGTAAATTTCGCGCGGAATATCGGCGGGCAGAATGTGGCGGGAGCCACCCGGTGCGTATTTGGCCTCATAATCATAGAAACCGATGTTCGGAACAATGTCGATCACACCGAGTGCGACATCGCCCATCACTGCACATGTGAGTTCGCGGCCCGGAATGAAACGTTCCACCATCACCTGATCGCCGAAAAGTTCGCGTTCCTCGAGAATGGCTGATGCAGGACCATTGCGCGTGTGGTCGACGATATGGACGCCGACGCTAGAGCCTTCAGCAACCGGCTTGACCACATAAGGCAAGGCCATGGGATGGGATGCCGCCGCCACTTCGATGTCGACAAGTTTGCTCTCGGCTACTGGAAGGCCCGCTTCGTGGAAAACCAGTTTCGACTTTTCCTTATGCATGGCCAGAGCGGAGGCGAGCACACCCGAATGGGTGTAAGGAATCTCGAGCGTCTCCAGCAAGGCGGAGGCGCAGCCGTCCTCGCCCCATTTTCCATGAAGGGCATTGAAGGCCACATCGGGCCTCATGTCCTGCAAGACGCTGTAGATCGTGTCGCGCCTAACATCGACCATGATGGCGTTGAAGCCTGCACGCTTGAGAGCACCATGACAGGCCTCGCCCGATGACAGTGACACCTTTCGTTCGGCGGACCAGCCGCCCATGAGCACGGCAACTGTTGTCTCGCCGGGGATGCGCTTTGCAGTCGTCATGCAGCCTGCTCCGCTGGAATGCCGATCCGCTTGATTTCCCACTCCAGATCGATGCCGGATGTGGCCTTGACCCTGGCACGAACTGTCTCACCAAGTTCCTCGATCTGCGAGGCGGTAGCGCCGCCTTCATTGATGAGGAAATTGCAATGCATCTCGGAGACCTTGGCTGGACCCACATTGAAACCACGCATGCCCGCCTTGTCGATGAGTTGCCAGGATTTGTTGCCGGGAGGATTCTTGAAAGTCGAGCCGCCGGTGCGGCTTTTCACGGGCTGGCTTGCCTCGCGGCTCTCCGTGATCTTGTCCATGGCGGCAAGGATCGTCGCCTTGTCCCCGGCCTTGCCTTGCAACAATGCTTCAACGAAGATCAGATCGTCGGCGGCTCCGCAGTGGCGGTAGCTGTATTTCATATCCGCGTTGCTCAAGGTCACGAATTCCCCTTGCCGGTTGACGGCGTACGCTTCGACGAGAACATCCTTGGTTTCCCCGCCATAGGCACCACCATTCATGCGAAGCGCGCCGCCGATCGTGCCCGGGATACCTCTCAGAAAAGTTAATCCATCTATACCATTGTCGGCAGCAAAACGGGCCGCCTTGACGTCCGGCACGGCAGTTCCGACGCGGATGCGGTGATCTCCCTCAACAGAAAGCCCTGAAAAGCCGCGGCCAAGCCGTATGACCACACCTGGAACCCCACCATCGCGGACAAGCAGGTTCGACCCGATGCCGATCACATAAACCGGAATGTCGGCGGGCGTGTGCTTGAGAAAGTAGGCAAGGTCCTCGGCATCGGCGGGAGAGAATAGAATTTCTGCAGGCCCTCCAACACGAAACCAGGTGAAATCAGCCAAAGGTGCATTGGCCTCCAGCCGCCCGCGCACTTCAGGCAACCGCTTGAGCAGTTCAGTTCCATTGAGGCTCATGGGCTCATCACCTCAATCCAGCGATGCCAGTTCTTGCGGAAGCGCATAAGCCCATTGTGAAATGTTGCCCGCGCCAAGGCACACGATGATGTCACCAGGTTCAACCAGTTTCTTGACGGTAGGCGCCAGTTGCTTTGGCTCCTCGATCTTGAACACAGAACGGTGGCCGCGGTCGTGGATGCCGTCGGCCAATGCATGGTGCGTGGCCCCGTCTATCGGGCTTTCCCCGGCGGCATAGACGGGGGCAAGGACTACCGAATCCGCGTCATTGAAGCAGGCACAGAATTCATTGAACAAGGAATGGAGCCTCGTATAGCGATGCGGCTGCATGACCGCGATAACCTTGCCCTTGGTCACGCGGCGGGCTGCCTTCAGGACTGCTGCAATCTCAACGGGGTGATGGCCATAGTCATCAAAAACAGTTACGCCCTTGTGCTCGCCTGTGCGGGTGAAGCGCCGCTTCACGCCTTCAAAGCTACCAAGACCTCTGCGCACGTCTTCATCGCTCATGCCCAATTCGCGGGCCACCACGATGGCCGCCGTGGCATTCAAGGCGTTGTGGTCGCCTGGCATGCGCAGCGCGAGATCCTTTATGTCGATTGAAGTGGCCGTGACGCGGTTTGTCACGCGCACGGAGAACCGCGTGGCGCCATCGCTATAAGTGACGTCCATCAGCCGGTAGTCCGCCTGAGCGCTGTAGCCATAGGTGATGACGCGGCGGTCTCTCACCTGGCCCATCAGTTCCTGCACGACCGGATGATCAATGCACATCACGGCAAAGCCGTAGAAGGGAATATTCTCGACAAAGGCGAGAAAAGCTTCCTTTGCCTTCTCGAAAGTGCCGTAGTGATCCAGATGTTCCGGATCGATATTGGTGACGATGACGATGTCGGCGGGCAGCTTGACGAAGGTGCCATCTGACTCATCTGACTCGACAACCATCCAATCGCCCTTGCCGAGGCGGGCGTTGGTTCCATAGGCGTTGATGATGCCGCCGTTGATGACGGTCGGATCAAAGCCGCCGCTGTCCAGCAGGGAAGCCACGATCGAAGTCGTTGTCGTCTTGCCGTGTGTGCCGCCCACCGCCACGCAAGACTTGAAGCGCATCAGTTCGGCCAACATTTCGGCGCGGCGCACCACGGGCAAGTAACGGGCGCGGGCTTCGACCAGCTCGGGATTGTCGGGCTTCACGGCCGAGGAAATTACGACAACTTGCGCATCACCCAGATTCTTGGCGTCATGGCCGAGCATGACTTGAACGCCGTGCTTTCTGAGGCGTGCCACATTGTAATTATCGGCGATGTCGGTGCCCTGCACCTTGTAGCCCAAAGTCATCATGACTTCCGCGATGCCGCTCATGCCGATGCCGCCGATGCCGATGAAATGGATGGGGCCTACATCGCGTGGAAGTTTCATGGGAAATCTAGTCTCCGGCCCGGCCTGTCAGGCGGCAATGGTGGTTTCAACAAGGGCGGCGAGACGTTGCGCCGCATCGGGCTTGCCGTGGCGCTTGGCTGCTGCCGCGGCCTCTTTAAGGCGTTCGGGTGCTTCGAGCAACTCTTGCAAAAGTTTTGCAAAATCAGCGCTTTCCGCGTGTTTCTGTTCAAGCAGGAAACCACCGCCCGCAACCTCGAAACTTCGCGCATTGTTCAGCTGGTCGTTGTCGATGGCGCCAGGAAGCGGCACGAGGATGGCGGGCCTACCCAGAACGCCGAGTTCGGCAATTGTCGAGGCGCCGGACCTGCATATGACGAGATGGCTCCGTGCCATGATGTCCGGAAGATTGGAAAAAAAGGTTTCGAGAGTCGCATCGACTCCGGACTTGTCATAGGCGTGCTGTACACTCTGCAAGTCCTCCGTGCGGCACTGTTGCGTGACGACCAGGCGCTTACGCAAACCGTCCGGCAATCCTGCGAGGACACCAGGCATTGCGTCCGAAAAGAACTTCGCACCCTGGCTACCGCCGAAGACGAGGAGTCTGATCTTGTCCCTAGCGCCGAATGATTTGTAGGGAAGTTCCGCTGATGCAAGTACGAGACCTCTCACTGGATTTCCGGTGAAGTGCACAGCCAATTTCGCGCTATCGGGAATGCCAATCACTCTTTCAAAAGATGTTGCAATGGCGCTGACACGCGTTGCCAGCAGCCGGTTGGCACGGCCCATCACAGCGTTCTGCTCATGGATCACTGAGGGAATGTTCAAGTGAGCGGCAGCCAGGAGCGGCGGCAGCGATGGATAGCCGCCAAAGCCAACAACAGCGGCAGGTTTTTCGCGCGCAAGCAATTTGCGTGAAAGGAGATAGCCATTACCCAGCCGCCACAGCCGCCGTGGGAGGTTGATAGGGTCAGAGAGCGATAACGACGCCGATGGTATCAAGTGCACATGGGAGGCAGGAAAATCCTTACCATAATCTCGCACGCGCTCGTCCGTGAGCAGATCCACGTCATGACCCCGCTTCACCAATTCTTCGGCCAGCGCCTGGGCTGGGAACAGATGGCCTCCGGTCCCGCCAGCGGCCAGAAACACGCGTCGCTTGGCTCGCGTCATGCTGCAGGTTTCAAGGCAAAGAGGTGATGGGAATCGCTGCCATGCAGTTTTCGGCCGAGCGCTAGAATGATGCCAATGGCCAGTGCCGTGCCCAAAAGCGAAGAGCCGCCGTTGGAAATGAATGGAAGGGTCATGCCTTTTGCCGGAAGCAACGCAACATTTACGCCCATGTTGATGGCGGCTTGCAGGCCGAACATGGTGATAAGTCCTGC
>JBIOWL010000088.1:0-2186 GCA_044868645.1 Aestuariivirga sp. | reverse complement strand
AGAACGGGCAAGTGCGTCAGGCCGATACCCGTCTCACCCGCCGCCGCCATGATGCGCTGCGAAAGTTCGGCAAGATTTCCATAGGGCGCGCCACCCTTCTGGTGATGCACATAGTGGAATTCGCCGACGCCTGCGAAACCTGCCTCCTGCATCTCGACAAAAACTTGCGCTGCGATAGCCTCAATGTGTTCGGGCGTGAGGTGTTCCAGAAAACGATACATGGTTTCCCGCCAAGTCCAGAAACTCTCGCGCCCAGCGACCTTATGTTCTGTCATCCCCGCCATGGCGCGCTGGAATGTATGTGAATGCAGATTGGAAAGCGCGGGAAGAAGTACATCCACGCGTGCATCAACGATCTGTGCTGCCGTTCTTTCCTCGATCCTTGCAATGCGGCCCTCGGCAATCGACACGCGCACATCATGGGCCCAACGCCCTTCCAGCAAGGCTTTGGCGGCGAAAATGCTCTGCATTGCGCTCATGGGCGCTCCATTATTATGTCTAGACATAATAATGACGAAAGACTAGAAGCCTGTAAAGCCCAATTCCGGAAAATCGCCTGATGCCCAACGATAAAATGCTGCTTGTGAACGGCACGGCCGCCACCATGGCGGGACCCGGCTATGGCCTCATTGCCGATGCCGCCATTGCTTGTGAAGGAGGCCGCATTGCCTGGGCGGGCAAGCGCAGTGAATGCCCGCCAAACTGCAAATCATTTCCTGAGCACGATATTGGCGGCAGGCTGGCAACGCCCGCCCTGATCGATTGTCACACGCATATTGTTCATGGCGGCAACCGGGCCAATGAATTCGAAATGCGCCTCAAGGGCGCGACCTATGAGGAAGTGGCCCGTGCCGGCGGCGGCATCATTTCCACCGTCAAAGCCACACGCAACGCAACTGTCGATGAACTTGTCGCCTGGGCCCTGCCCCGCATTGATGCCATGATCGCTGAAGGCGTGTCGGTCATCGAGATCAAGTCAGGCTATGGGCTCGACCGCGATACCGAACTCAACATGCTGCGCGCCGCCAGGCAGATCCCTTCCCATCGCAGGATCAAGGTGGTGACGAGCTTCCTCGGCGCCCACGCCATTCCACCCGAATACAAGGACCGCGCCGATGCTTACATTGATGACGTCTGTATCCCCGCGTTGAAGGCCGCTCACGCCGAGGGGCTAGTGGACGCCGTCGATGGCTTTTGCGAAGGCATTGCCTTTTCCATTTCCCAGATCGCCCGCGTCTTTGATGCGGCAAGATCGCTGGGCCTGCGCATCAAGCTTCATGCCGAGCAGTTGTCGAACCTCCACGGCGCGAAACTTGCTGCTTCCTATGGCGCGATGTCTGCCGAACATCTGGAATATGTGGACGAGGACGGTGTTGCCGCAATGGCGAAGGCAGGCATGGCGGCAACGATCCTGCCCGGCGCGTTTTATACACTGCGCGAAAAGCAGGCACCGCCCATTGATCTCTTCCGCAAGCACAAAGTGCCCATGGCGGTTTCAACCGACATGAACCCCGGTTCTTCGCCGCTCTCGTCCCTGCTGCTCGCCATGAACATGGCTTGTACACTGTTCCGCATGACACCCGAAGAGGCGCTGGCGGGTGTCACAGCCAATGCTGCGAAGGCGCTGCGCCTTGAGGACCACGGCACAATCATGGGCGGCAATGTCGCCAACTTCGCCATCTGGAATGTGAAGCATCCGGCGGAGCTTTCCTATCGCATCGGCTTCAACCCGCTGCATGAACGTTTGATCGGGAGCCTCTCGTGACCACGCTGATCTTGACGCCGGGAGCCGTGACGCTCGCGGAATTGCGCCGCATCTATCGTGAAGAATTACCAGTAATGCTCGACCGCGATGCCAAGCCCGCCATTGAAGCCTCGGCCGCCATCATCGCCAAGGCCGCACGTGGCGACACGCCCGTCTATGGCGTCAATACGGGCTTCGGAAAGCTCGCCTCCATCCGCATTCCACCGGAAGACACGGCAACTCTGCAGCGCAACCTGATCCTCAGCCATTGCGCAGGCGTGGGAGAAGCAATCCCCCGCAACATCACGCGGCTGATGATGGCCCTGAAACTGCTCTCTCTGGGGCGGGGTGCCTCTGGCGTGCGCTGGTCGCTCATCGAATTGCTGGAAGACATGCTAGCCAAGGATGTGACACCGGTAGTTCCCGCGCAGGGCTCTGTGGG
>JBIOWL010000087.1:0-2863 GCA_044868645.1 Aestuariivirga sp. | reverse complement strand
GCCTGCGTCTCGATGATGAGCTTGCCACCCTTCGGCATGGCATCGCGCGCGTTGATCGCCAGGTTGAGGATCGCCGATTCAAGCTGCGACGGATCGATGAGCGAGCGCGGATCACCCTCCATCGTATCCACCTTGATTTCGATGTTCTCGCCGATGGTGCGGGCAACAAGCTGCTCCATGCCCTTGACCATGGTGTTGATCGAAGTGTCGCGCGGCTCAAGATCCTGCTTCCGGGCAAAGGCCAGAAGCTGCTTTGTGAGATCCGATCCCTTACGCGCTGCATCGACGGCTTCGCCAAGACGCTTCTTGGACTTTTCATCGGCATTCACCTTGCCGTCGAGAAGCTGGAGATTGCCGATGATGATGGTGAGGAGGTTGTTGAAGTCATGGGCAAGCCCGCCCGTGAGCTGGCCCACTGCTTCCATCTTCTGGGCGCGCTGCAGACGGTCATTCACTGTCTTGCGCTCGGTGACATCGACAATCTGCACGATGAGCTGTTCGGTCGAGCCCTTTTCATTCTTGACGAGTGCAACGGAAGTATCGCCATGCACCACCTTGCCCTCCGGGCACATGTAGCGCAGTTCCAGCTGGAAGTTCGCCGTCTCACCCGACAGAAGCTGGCGAAGTCCATTGAGGAACTGGCCCCTGTCATCCTTATGCAGGAGTTCATCGAGGCTCACTGTCGCCGTCTCGATATCCTGGCGCTCAAGGAAGGTCTTGAGCGCATCATTGGCATATTCGATCTGCCCCGTTGGCGAGACAACCCCCATGCCATGCATGCAGGCGGCAAAGGCGGTGCGGAAGCGCTGGTCGCTGTGATTTGCCGCTAGCGCCTGCACCTTCTTTTCCGTGATGTCCTGGAAGATGCAGATGGAACGCTCGAGGCGGCCGCGGTCGCCACGATAGGCGGTCATGGAGACACACAGGGTGGCAAGCCCGCCATCCTTGCGGATCATCAGCAGTTCCTCGTCCTTGCATGTGCCGGTGACGAGATATTTGGGGTAAATGGAGGTGACGAGCTCGGTGCGCGACTCAGGCGGCAGGAATTCGCTGAAAGAGCGGCCTTGGATATCGCCCAGCGCATAGCCCAGCATTTCGAGCCAGGCACTGTTAGCGGCGATGATGCGGCCCGAGCCATCCATGCAATGCATGGGTAGGGAAAGATTGGTTAACAGCTTTTCATAGGCCCCGCCCTGCTGGTCGGGAAAGAAGGCTGGAACAGTGGGTTTGCCGACCGATGTGGGTTCAACGCGCCAGGAGGCCTGCTTGGTATCATTCTCTTCCCAAGTGCTGAAACTGTGCGCGTTCATGGCTGCAAGAATCTCCCAAGGTTTAGAAGACACTAACGCGGTGGCGGTTAACGGCTCATTGCCACGGCAGCTCGAATGCAACCCGGTTCAACAATCGCTTCTTGAGAAGCGTGGCTTGGTAAATAAAAGATAAAGGCGGCACGTTCCTCACGTACCGCCTTCACGGGGCGTCCACGGCGGGTGAACATCTACACGACATAGCTGCCCTCTTTCGCCATACGCTCGCGCTGCCGTTCTTGAAGGGCAAGGGCAGCATTGGCACTCAAGGGAAGGCTGGCTGCCCAGCGGATATCTTCACGGTGGGCACCGATGTCGCGCAACAGATGGTCATCAAGATCCTGCAGGCGGCGCACGGCCCGGCGGGCAAGCCAGTTACGCAGCAGCTTTTCGACGATGCCCGTGCCGGCGATGTTTCCGGCGACCTGGGCCTGATGCAATGCATAGTCTCTCATGGCACGTTTCTCCTGTTCGCAAAGAAGGGATTTCCTTGCGTTATCAACCGCTTCTAGGCGGACCAGATGTCTTTCTGACGGTCCCTATATGACAGTTTTCTATTGATCACACAAACGAATGTATTTAATATGACCAATCGACAATCGTGATGAGAGGCTGCCATGGTGCCCAACCTTGATATTGACCAGTTGAAGACCTTCCTCGCCATCGCCGATACGGGAAGTTTCACCCGCGCGGCTGATGAAGTGAACAAGACCCAGTCCGCCGTTTCCATGCAGATGAAGCGCCTGGAAGACACTGTCGGCCTGTCACTCTTCATCCGCGATGGCCGTGGCGTGCGCCTCTCGCGCGAGGGCGAGCGCATGGTGGAACAGGCAAGGAAACTCGCAAGCCTCAATGACGACATCATGTCGGCCTTCACCAAGCCGGAACTCTCAGGGACTGTTCGGCTCGGCACGCCCGATGACTATGCCGACCTCTTCCTGCCGGAAGTCATGGCGCGCTTCGCCCGCTCGCATCCGCGCGTCACTGTAGAAGTCGAATGCCTGCCGAGCGGCAGGCTCTCGGAACTGATCGCTGACGGTCAGCTTGATCTCTCCCTCGTCACTTTCTGCGGCAGGGCGCCGGAAGGTGACCTGATCCGTCGCGAAGAACTTGTCTGGGTCACCTCCCAGCGTCACGCCGCACACACTCTTGATGTTGTTCCGCTGGCAGCCGCTGCTCCAACATGCTCCTGGAGGAAACTTGCCACCGCCGCACTCGACAAGGCGGGCCGCAAATACCGCATCGCCTACACCAGCCCCAACCGGCTCGCCATCGATGCCGCCGTGCTGCAGGGCCTTGCCGTTGCCGCCATGGCCGACATTTGCGTGCGCCCCGGCATGCGCGCGCTGAAGCCGAGCGAAGGTTTCCCCTCTCTCGGAGCCTTTGACATCGGCCTGCTCTTCAAGGCGGGAAAGCCCGCCCCCGCTACCATGGCCTTGTCGCAGCACATCCGCGACAGCCTCGGCACCAACAGCGCCCTCAGGGCAGCGGCTGAATAGTTAGTTCGGCGTTCCGATGGCTTCGGCGATGACGGTTGCTGTGAGGAGGCCGTCGTC
>JBIOWL010000086.1:0-7479 GCA_044868645.1 Aestuariivirga sp. | reverse complement strand
ACCCCAGCAGGTGAAGCCCGGCTGCACCTGGTTGTCGCAGATATGATGATGGCCCGTTGCACATTCCGGACAATGGCCGCAGCCCGAGACGAAAGGCACGGTGATGCGCTCGCCGCCCTTCCAGGTTTTCACCTCGCGCCCCACCGCCATGATGGTGCCTGCCAATTCATGGCCCGGCACATGGGGCAGCACGATGTCCGGGTCATGGCCCACCCAGCCATGCCAGTCACTGCGGCAGAGGCCCGTGGCTTCGACCTTCACCACAACGCCGGTGGGTGAGGGCGTGGGGTCCGCCACTTTCTCGATCCGGGGCGGCTTCAGGAATTCATCGTAATAGACGGCGTGCATATAAGGTCCTGCATGTCAGTGTTGAGGCAAATGATCTTGCTTGCATGGGCCGCCGCACGCAAGTCTGCACACCCATGAGGGACGCAAAGACTTTGTTTCTCGCCGTCGCGGCGCCGTTCTGCTTCGGCACGGGCTTTACTCTGGCAAAGCCCGCCGTGGCGCATTTCCCGCCGCTGATGCTGGTGCTCTGCGCCTATATTTTCATCGCCATTGCCACGTTCATCACGGTGAGAAGGCCCTTCCAGACGCCCTGGTATCACGCCCTGCTGATCACCAGCTTCGCCGTGACGCTGCAGGGCGCATTGGTGTTCCAGGGCGTGAAGGGCCTTGAGTCCACCACCGCCAATTTGCTGCTGCAAACACAGGTGCCCGCCGCCGTGGCTTTGGGCTGGCTGATGTTGGGCGAGAAGCTCACCGCACCTAAAGCCATCGGCACGTTGATCGCCATTGCCGGTGTCGTCATCATCATCGGCCTGCCGCAGGAGAGGCCGCCCTTTATCCCCGCTCTCGCAATCATTGTGGGCGGCGTGTTCTGGGCCTTTGGCCAGGTGCTGATCCGCAAATTCAGCAGGGACGATGGCGAACTCACTCTCAAGGCCAATGCCATTCTCGGCGTGCCGCAGCTTCTTGTCGCCACGTGGGTTTTGGAGCAAGGCCAATGGCAGGCCATTGCGACGGCCACCTGGATCGAATGGGCCACGCTCGCCTTTGTCTGCATCGTCGGCTTCTATGGCGGCTATCTTGCCTGGTTCGCCCTGTTGAAACGCACGACCATGGACGAGGCTGCGCCGTGGATTCTGCTGATGACGCCCATCGGGCTCGTGGCAGCCGTTGTGATCCTGGGCGAGCGGATGACGCTGGTGCAGATCGTGGGCGCCGTGATCCTGATGGCGGGCCTTGCCATCGTCAACGGCATTGGCGTGCCGCGAAAAATGAGGCTCACTTAAGAAAAACGTCATCCCGGCGAAAGCCGGGACCCATTGAAGCAGTTCAACAACTGCACTGATTCAGGGGATCCCGTGTCGCGCTTCGCTTGCACGGGATGACGGGTAGCGCTCACCCACCCCACGTCACTTCCAGCACCCGCAGCCAGTTCTTGTGCGTGATCTTGGCGATCAGTTCCTCGCCAAATCCCGCTTCAACCATGGCCGCAACAAGCGCAGGCAAGCCGCTGCCATCCTTGATGAAAGAGGGAATACGCGCCCCATCGAAATCGCTGCCCAGCCCCACGCAGTCCTCGCCGCATAGTGCGATCATATGTTCGAGATGACGGATCAAGACATCAGCGCCCGTATCCGGGCTCCATTGGCCGTCTGGCCGCAGGAAACCCGTAGCATAGTTGAGGCCCACCATGCCGCCCGTTTGGCCGATGGCGCGAAGCTGTTCGTCGGTCAGATTGCGCGAATGGGCCGAGATGGCATGGGCGTTGGAGTGGGTGGCCACAAGCGGCGCATTTGTAACGCGCACCACGTCCCAGAAACCGCGCTCGGTGATGTGTGAAAGATCGACAAGAATGCGCAGGCGATTGCATTCCCTCACCAGTGTCTCACCTTCGGGCGTGAGACCCCGTCCCGTATCGGGCGAGGAGGGAAAGCGGAACGGCACGCCCGCGCCAAATGCATTGGGCCTGGACCACACCGGCCCCAGCGAACGAAGCCCGCGCGTGTAGTAGTCTTGAAGATTGGAGAGATCGGGCTTGATCGCCTCAGCGCCTTCAATATGCGTGATCCAGGCAAGCTTGCCCGCCGCCACAGCATTCCGGAATTCCTCGACTGTTTTGCACAGCGCCACGCCTCCACTTGCTTGCCCCATAATGGCATCGCGGAGATCGAGCATGCCGAGCGCCGATTGCTCGGCGGATTTCTGCGACAGCGCCCCGGCATAGGGCGGGTTCTGGTCGTCATCATCCGGCAGGGTTTCGTGGCTGTTCGGCGAGAAGATGGCGAAGAAGCCGCCAACCATGTTGCCTTGCCTGATGCGCGGCAGGTCAAGCTGGCCGAGGCCATCGCCTTCGATAAAGTCCTTCGCCTTCTGTCCGCTCTCTTTTTCGAAGAGCCGCAGCAGCGTGTCATTGTGTCCGTCGATGATGGGAAAGTTATGCAATTCTCTCAACTCTATTCCTCCCCGTTCACGGGGGAGGTGGCGCAGCGAAACTGCGACGGAGAGGGCTTTGGTTCGGCCCTCTCCGTCACTCACTGCGTTCGTGACACCTCTCCCGCAAGCGGGCGAGGAGGGAAAATGATTACGCTGCAGCCCGCATCTCCTCGACATGTTCCCAGTTCACGAGATTGTCGACGAAGGCCTCGAGATATTTCTGCCGGGCATTGCGGTAGTCGATGTAGTAGCTGTGCTCCCAAACATCGCAGCCGAGGATCGGCTTGGCGCCATGCATCAGTGGGTTCTCGCCATTGGGCGTCTTGGTGATCATGAGCTTGCCGTCCTTCACCGCGATCCAGCACCAGCCGGAGCCGAATTGCGTCATGCCCGCCTGCACGAAATCGGTGCGCATCTTGTCATAGCCGCCGAGATCGGAATCAATAGCCGCCTGAAGCTTGCCCGGCAGATTCTTGCCGCCGCCATTGGGCTTCATCCATTTCCAGAAATGGATGTGGTTGTAATGCTGGCCCACATTGTTGATGAGGCCCGCCGCCTTGTCGGCGAATGCCACCTTGCAGATATCCTCGATGGAGGCGGTGGCAAGCGGTGAATCCTTCAGGAGATTATTGCCATTGGTCACATAGGCCATGTGGTGCTTGTCGTGGTGGAACTCCAGGGTTTCCTTGGACATATAGGGGCCAAGCGCATCATAGGCATAAGGCAGGGGCGGCAGTTCGAGGGCCATTGGTTTTCTCCATAGTTTATAGGAACGTTATCTAGGCCCTGGAGGTTCCGGCGGCAAGGCTGCTCAATCGGTTAAAATTCCACCGCGGCCGATCTCGATATCTGTCCGCGCCCCATTCTCGCCGAACTTTTCGACAACCGAAACTCCGGCGTCAAACTGGTTGGCAACCCGGATCACCTCCGAGGATTGGTTGAAGAGATTGACCTGCACTTGCTCTTCCACATTGACGGCAATGGCGCCGTGGTTGGGATCCCAGGAACCCCTTGCTTCAAGCCCGCCCTGAACACCGCCCACTTGCGCAACATTGATCTTCGCCTTGAAGTCGATGGTGCCGTCGCCCTGCACCACAAAATCCAGCGAGCCCCAGGGCGTCACAATGGAAAGCCCGGGATCGAGCCCCGGAATGAGAATGCCGAATTTGGGAAGCTTGGCCGAGCAATCAAAGAAGCGCGCGAAGGGTTCTCCCGCCTGGCAGGAGGATTGCGCCGAAGATTCCGCGATCTTGCAGGTGACAAAATCAATCTGCCCGATGATCGATTTGGGGCATTTCTGCTCGCAGCCGTAATTGACTTCGCAAAGCTTCGGATCGCTCGCGGCAAGGGGCAGGCCTTCAAGCGCGCCGCCCGGCCCCCGCGCAAAGCGCAGGGATGGATGGCCGCTGTTCAGCATATAGGCGGCCTCAAGAAATTTCTTTGCCGCAGACTCTTCACCAATGGCCCGCAGCGCCTCGGCCAGACGTACATAGTAGATGACATTCTGCGGATTGGCCTGAACCGCGCTGAGCATGAGCATGGCCCCTTCCTCGATCATCGCCCGGTCAGACATCATCTGGCCAAGCGCTGCCATGGAGGTGCCGAGGTTGTTGGCAATGGCCGGCGATTGCTGGTCAATGCCTCGCGCCTCCTTCTGCAGATCGACGATCTGCTGGCGCTCTTGTTGCGAAAGAGCTTTGCCCTGGCCCGGCATCACGCCCTGCGACAGCATCACGCCAAGCGAAGTGAGGGCAGGGGCCGATTGCGGATTGGCCTCAACCGCTTTGGCATAAAGCCATGTTGCTTCCTCGAATCTTCCGTTCAGCGCAAAGGCATGGCCGAGGGATTCGATGGACCCATCGCCTTGCAGTGACTGGATGGCAGCCTCCAGCCCTTGCAGCATTTGCGGGTCAAGCCGCGCTTCCATGTGTGACTTGGTGGCGAGAGCGGTTTCCCGTCCATCTGCAAAGGCAGAGGGGGTTGCGAAAACCACCGCAACTAAAAAGCAAAATGCAAGTGCCAGCTTATTCAACATTTGAATGCCCTTGCTCCGGGGTACTCAAACTAACACGTTGATGGTCCCGCGCACAGGATGGTTTTCAGACCCTGAACAGGGGCACACCCGCTATGGCCAGCGCCGAAGCGCCGATGGTCAATGCCGCGCAGAAAAACGCGGAAAGCCACATCGCGGGCCTGCTGCCGGTAAAGGCGGCAAGCGGAACGATCTGCGCCGCATGGAGCCCGACGAAATGGGCAATGCGGAGATCGCCCCCGGTGGTGGACCAGCCGAAGAAGCCCGTGCCCGTAGCATCGGTTGGATCGCCGCCGACACCGTGGCCATATTGCGAACTCATATAGACGCCCGCAACGCCGCCCAGCACAGAGCCAATCATCAGGCCAAGCGCCATTGACTCTTTCAGGAGATTGCCGGTGCGGTTGCGCCACAGGCGATAACCCACATAAGCGGCTGCCACCATCATGAAGACAGCCCCAAGTCCCATGAGCGAATAGAGCACGTCTGCTGTGACCGAGGAACGGTTGAAATGCGAGGCTTCGGCGCGCGAGGCGCGGAACACGATATAGGCCATCTCAAGCCATCCGGCGGCCACCATGGCGGTGATGGACCAGCGCACACTGCGCCGCGCCTGTTCGGCAGCAGGCAACAGGCTCAGGCCCCAACCCACCGTGGCGAATTGTATGGCGATGGAAGAGAAGAACTTCGCCGGCTTGTGCCAGACATTGGCACCGTTCAGGAGGCGCGGGTCCACCTGTTGCAGCACCATGCAGACGACGCTCAACGCCAGCATGGCGATCACCGTCCACCAGATGAGAGGCGATGCGCTGCGGATGCGATTGATCAGTTCCATGCCGAATGGCTCGGCATGACTTTGTGAAATTGAAACGTGAGTCATGGTGTTGTTCTCTTATGGAAATGGCCTCAGACCAAACGTATTTAGTATTCCGTCATGCCTGCGAAGGCAGGCATCCAGCTTTCTTTAAGTGGATTGAATGGGAGCAGGGCGGGAGAACAGCATCACCACTTCACTCGCCAGCAATCCGATGGGGCCGAAGAGGAATGTGGCAGGAAGCAAGCCAATAAGCCACAGGCGCGATGCGCCCGCCTCCATGATGCGTTTTGCTATCAGCGCACCCACGAAGAGATCGAAAGCGAGATAGTGAATCCATCCCGCCAGCGCCACCCAGGGTGAGGTGAAGAGCTTTTGCACATTGGCCAGCGTGTCAAACCCGCCCTCGGCCTTTGCGAAAAAGAGCAGGATGAGGAGCGTGTAGAGCGCGGCAAAGCCGAGTGGCCACCAGCGCCCGGCGATTTCATCGCGGAGCCGCGCGTTCTTGCGGAACACCGCCCAGGCCAACACCAGCCATCCGGCGAGGGCCGCAGGATTGGCGATCGAAAACAATTGTTCGGCTGTCATCACAATCTCCTGCGTCGATCGAGCGGCACTCTTGCAATAGAATATTTACACTGTCAAGATAATTTTGACATTGTAAAGATTAGATGTCTGGAGTAGTTTTGCATCGTGCCTGCCAGAAAGAAAAAACCCTATCACCACGGAAATTTGCGCGAGGGCCTGCTCGATGCGGCCGAAGTGGCGCTTGCCAAAATGCCGCTGGAAAAAGTCTCGCTCCGCGAGATTGCGCGCCGGGCCGGCGTCTCCCATGCCGCCCCCAAGCATCACTTCGGCAGCATGGGCGCTCTTTTCGGCGAAGTGGCGGCCCGCGGCTTTGACCGTTTCGTTGCGTCTCTCAATGAAGCAGCTTTGCGTGGCGACCAGTCGCCGCCCGCCCGCATGCGCGCCATGATGCGTGCCTATCTCAAATTCGCCGCCCAAAATCCGGCGGCCTATGGCCTCATGTTCGGCAGGCGCGACAATGTCGAGGCAACGCCCCATCTCATGGAGGCGATGTTCGCCGCCTGGGCGCAATTGGAAAACCAGGTGAGGGATGTGGTGGGCGAGCCCCGCAAGCTCCATGGCGCGGTCGCCGTGTGGTCGGCGGTGCATGGCCTTGCCATGCTGCGCATGGATCGCAAGACGCCGCCCCATATCGACCCCGATGCAGCCATCGAAAACCTCTCGCGCATCATTGTCGCAGGGCTGCAATCGGAAGCGGGCAGCTAGTCTCTCTTCGCACTTCTCCCGCCGCGCCATGGGTGCAAGATGTCAGCATGTTCGCCAAAGAGATCATCCGATTTGATCGCAATGTGCCGTTGCAAAAGTGGCCTGACTACCCCGAAGAGGAAATTGCAACCGGCTCCCGCGCCTGCAAGGGGCACTTCTATCTCGAGGATCCCAAGCTCGGCCTGACCACAGGCGTATGGGAGGCTGAAGCCAATGAAACCCACTGGATGGAATATCCCGTCCATGAATTCATGATCCTGCTCGAAGGCAGCGTGACGATCCTTGAGGAGGGCCGCTCGACAACGGTGAAGGCGGGCGAAAGCTTCGTCATCCCCAAGGGCCTCAAATGCCGCTGGATGCAGAAGGGCCGCGTGCGCAAGTTTTTCCTGATCCTCGAGGACAATGCGGAAGTCGCCGCCGATGCCAACCGCCATATGATCAAGATCGATCCGAAGATCGCGCTTCTGCCATGCGATCCGCCATCTGGTGCCGTGCTTCTTTCGCCCGCGCCGAAGCAGCACAATCACGACGCATATGTCAGCATGGATGGCCGCTTCGCCGTGGGTGTGTGGGATACGACGGCTTACACAAGAAAGCTCATCGATTTTCCGCGCCACGAGCTGATGCATGTGCTGGAAGGCAGCGTCACCTTCACCGATGCTGCGGGCGAGAAGCAAAGTTTCAAGGCGGGCGACACCTTTTTCGTGCCGCTGGGAACGCCAAATGCCTGGTCCTCATCAGCTTATCTGCGCAAGATCTATTGCATCCTCATGCCCCCGAAGCCGTAAGCCGCACACCCAATTCCGTCATTCCCGCGAAGGCGGGAATCCCGCTTTCTTTCACATAACAAGCGGGATGCCTGCCTTCGCAGGCATGACGAAGTTTGTTATGAGCGCGC
>JBIOWL010000085.1:0-8841 GCA_044868645.1 Aestuariivirga sp. | reverse complement strand
ACGATGGCCTTGGCGAAATCATCCGTATGCGGAGTTTTAACCAGCGTAAGCGCGATGCGCCCCGCCTCCGCCATCTGCTGCAGCCGCACACGCGCGCCATAATACATGGCTGTGGGCGCCACCACATGGCCGCCCACCGGCACTGTCTCAATCAGGGCAAAGATCGCCGCCATGCCGGAAGGGTAAAGCAGGCATTCCTTGCCCTGCTCCAGCGCGGCGATCACGCTTTGCGCCTGGAACAGCGTCGGCGAACCATTGCGCTGATAATCGGATGCGATCAGCGTGCCATAGTTCTCATCGCGGGCGAATGTGGTCGCGAGGTGGATCGGTGGCACCACGGCGCCCGTTGCAGGGTCAGTCGAAGTCAGGGCATGGGCGGCGATGGTTTCGGGGCGGAACGACTTGTTAGACATGCTGGCCGCCGTTGATGTGAAGCTCGGCGCCGTTCACATAGGACGAGGCATCGGTGCAGAGGAAGTAGATGGCTTTGGCCACCTCTTCCGGCTGGCCCAAACGGTGCAGCGGAATCTGCGGAATGATTTTTTCCGTACCCGGAGAAAGAATCGAGGTTTCGATTTCACCGGGCGAAATGGCGTTCACACGCACGCCGTGGGGGCCGAAGTCATGGGCCATTTCGCGCGTCAGTGAGGCGAGCGCCGCCTTGGATGTGGAATAGGCCGCCCCCGCAAATGGGTGAACGCGCGAGCCTGCGATGGAGGTGACATTCACCACCGCACCCCTCGCCACCTTCAGTTCCTCGAGCAATCCGCGGGCGAGCATGATGGGCGCAAAGAAATTGATCTGGAAGACGGTCTTCCAATTGTCCTCGCTTGAATCGAGGGAGTTCATGCGCGCGCCACCGGCGAGTTTCGGGCTGACGGCGGCATTGTTCACCAGCGCATCAAGCTTGCTACCGTGCGCTTTCAGCTTTTCGCGCATGATGTCGATGGCGCGGTGGGTATCTTCCGATGAAGCGAGGTCGACGACGATGTGATCCTCCGGTCCCGCATCCCAGGGGCAATCCTCCGGGAAGGCGTGGCGCGAACAGGTGATGACGCGCCAGCCGGCGGTCGAGAAGCGCTTCGCCGTGGCATGGCCGATGCCGCGCGATGCGCCGGTGAGAATCAGGGTCTTGCGGGCGTCAGTCACGTTCTTTGAGCCGTCCCGTGACGTATTTGTGGAGAATGGAATTCGCCAATGTCTGGTATGGCATGCCCTGCTGTTTTGCCATGAACTTCAATTGATCAATGGTCATGTTCATCAGCCGAATGGTCACTGGCTTTTTCCTCAATGAGCTCCGTGCAGATTTCTGCAACACCTTGCGGCGCGCATTCACATTCTTCGAGGATACGTAGACGCCATTTTCCAAATCCTTCTGAATTTGGGCTTCCTCATCATCAAGTCCTGCATCACGCGAGGCCCGGCGGCGAGAAGCTTTGTCAGCCTTTTCCATCTTGTCCTCCATAAATCTGCCGAAACTTCCGGCTCGGAAAGATCGTCTTCAGAAACTTAGTCTGCTGGTCCTGTACATAAGGGACAGCAAAGACATCGTCTTTCATTCTGACAATCATGATTCTCTGATGTTCGCGGCCCTTTCCTGGATGAGCAAGATCATCGAGCAAGTCACCATTGGCGAGCGCTTGCAACACCATCGGAAAGTCCACGCCGCACAGTTTCAATAGCTCACGGTTCTTGTCGCTATTCCAAGCAAAGCCATCAGCCATTGAGGTAAATTTAGAACGCGTTCATCGCAATGTCAATACATTCGATGTACAATGTATTTACGGATACAATTTCGCCTTGCTCCAGGCGCCATCCGGCGTTTCGCGGCGGAAGACCACCCGGTCATGAAGCCTGAAGGGCCGGTCATGCCAGAATTCGATGGAAAGCGGCTTCACCCGGAAGCCCGACCAGTAAGGCGGGCGCGGCACATCGCTGATGCCGAAGCGGGCGGTGTTCACCGCAACCGCCGTCTCCAGCTCGAAGCGCGCCGTCAGGGGCCGCGACTGCTTGGAGGCCCAGGCCCCGATCTTCGAGTCGCGTGGCCTCGATTTGAAATAGGCATCGGCTTCGGCGTCTGTCACCTGCTCGGTCAATCCCCTGATGCGAACCTGGCGGCGCAGCGACTTCCAGTGGAAGGCGAGCGCCGCCTTGCCGGTCGCCAGAATCTCCTGGCCCTTCTGGCTTTCGAAATTGGTGTAGAAGACAAAGCCCTTCTCATCGAAATCCTTGAGCAGCACCATGCGCACGTTAGGAAGCCCCTCGTCATCGACGGTTGCCAGCGCCATGGCATTGGGGTCGTTAGGTTCGGATTTCTCGGCATCGGCCATCCATTCGCGGAAGAGCGCAAATGGGTCATTGCGCTCGGTAAAACCCAAGGCCGCGGTGATGGTGGAAAGGTCGCTGAGGATCATAGGCCTACTATAGGCGGGGCGACGCCCGGCAGATAGCGCCATTGCGGAATTATAGTTGGGGACCAGTTACAGATGAACCGTGGACGGCGGACCTCCCCTGTGCGATAGGGCGGAAAAATTAGGGAACACTGGAGATATCATGGGTGCAAGCACGGGCATCATGGCTGGCAGACGCGGCCTCATCATGGGCGTTGCCAATAACCGCTCCATCGCGTGGGGTATCGCCAAGGCCTGCGCCGATCATGGGGCGGAACTGGCTTTCACCTATCAGGGCGATGCGCTGAAGAAACGCGTGGAGCCGCTGGCCGCCGAAGCCGGTTCCACCATGGTGGTGCCCTGCGATGTCACCGACATGGCCTCGGTTGACGCCACCTTCGCCGAGATCAAGAACAAGTGGGGCAAGCTGGATTTCCTGGTCCATGCCATCGCCTTTTCCGACAAGGACGAATTGCAGGGCCGCTATGTGGACACCACGGCCGAGAACTTCAACAAGACCATGTTCATCTCCTGCTACAGCTTTACGGCGGTTGCCCAGCGTGCCGAGAAGCTGATGAGCGACGGTGGCTCCATGCTGACGCTCACCTATTTCGGCGCTGAGAAGTGGATGCCGCACTACAATGTCATGGGCGTTGCCAAGGCGGCGCTCGAATGCTCAGTGCGCTACATGGCCGCCGACCTCGGCGAGAAGAACATCCGCGTCAACGCCATCTCGGCGGGGCCCATCAAGACACTTGCCGCATCGGGTGTCGGCGACTTCCGCTACATTCTCAAATGGAACGAATACAATTCGCCGCTGCGCCGCGTCGTCACCATCGAAGAGGTGGGCGATGCCGGCATGTATTTCCTTTCCGATCTGTCGCGTGGCGTCACCGGTGAAATCCATCACGTCGACTCCGGCTACAACATTGTCGG
This sequence comes from Aestuariivirga sp., assembly GCA_044868645.1. Classification (GTDB taxonomy): domain Bacteria; phylum Pseudomonadota; class Alphaproteobacteria; order Rhizobiales; family Aestuariivirgaceae; genus Aestuariivirga. Next base: position 5,515 of record JBIOWL010000085.1, on the reverse strand, counting down.
CATGAAGGTGCCGACGGCGCCGGACATGACGCTCAACAAAGATGGCGAGTGATTCCTCGCTTCCCATCATCTTCGTGCGCCATGGCGAGACCGATTGGAACAGGCAAGGCCTGATTCAAGGCTCAGTCGATACGGAGTTGAATGAGCGAGGCCATGCGCAGTCGAAGGCTGTGGCGGAGCTTTTCGCTTTCCGCAAATCGGAGTGGCGCGATTTCCAGGTCATCACCAGCCCGCAAAGGCGCGCTTTCCAAACCACCGAATATATCCTCGCGGCTTTGGGCAAGACACTTGGCGGACTGGAACCTCGCGCGCGCGAACTTGGCTTCGGCGTCTGGGAGGGAAAGCCCTTCTGGGAACTCAAGGCTTCGCCCGTTTATCCCGCCGATGCGGAGGCCCGCTATTATTGGCGGCCCGAGGGCGGAGAGAGCTACGAGGACGGCGTTGCCCGCGTCAACGAATGGCGTGCTACGCTGACACGCCCGACCCTCGTCATCTCCCATGGCGCGGTCGGTCGCTGCCTGATGGGTGCGATTTCTGGCCTTGGGCCAGCAGACATCGTCAATCTCAAGACACCGCAGGGTGCATACTGCCGCCTGGAGAATTGTCAGATCGACTGGTTTGACGCTTTGGACGATTGACTATTTTGAAGAGCCGGTACCGACAATTTTAAGCTGTCCGACAATTAACCAAACTCAACTTTAACGGGCTGCCGTTAACTTGTTCAATAGCGTTCTGGCTCAAGCGTCTCCTACCCATTTCACTGAGGTGCATTGCCATGCGAGACACGCCACCCGAACTCCGCAATGTCCAAATTGAGATTCACAACGATGACGTCACACCATATGACTTCGTCATCGATATCTTGCGTAGCGTGTTCGACAAATCAGAAGTTGAAGCCAAGGAGTTGGCCGCTACCGTCGATAGACAAGGCAAAGCGTCTTGCGGATCATTTCCACCGGCGATCGCCAAGGCGATGTTGGATACTGCACAACAGCGCGTGCAGTTGGCAGGTCGCTCATTGCAGATCACGGCGGTACCATTTGGTGTCGATGGCCTCAATCGAACCACGCATTGCAGCTTTTGCGATCAACCGGTCCGGGATGATCGCCCCCTCATCAGGGGCAAGACCGCATTGATCTGCGACGAATGCATCGCAGCCGGCACCAATCATTTGTTGGAGATTCCACGCAAGAAGAAGTTCAAGTACGCCCACGAGGCTATCACGTGGCATTTTGCTGGTCTGCCGCGTGAAGAGATTGTCACGACATCGCGCCAGTTTCCCGGTCACATGCGCGCCGATGTGCAGATTGCAATTGACCGGCTGTTGTCAAAATCGCCTATCCGCTTCTTTGGCATCCATGAACAACACAGGTACGAAACGCTTACGTTTGCCACTCTTCTCAGCGACGGTCAGTACGCGGCTACCATCTCGGCTGCCCAATTCAATGATGTCGATATCGGCGAGGACCTACCAATCAAGTGTCTGAACAATGGTCTTTGGCTTTGCCGGGAAGGCGACTTGAGATATGCCGTTGTATTGTCATCTCATCGCGAATTCGGCCAGGAAACAGGCGTGTGTGTCGAGATAGCGGTTCCAGCAGGCGAACTGGGCAGCTCATTCGTGCAGCGGTGTTTCAGCGAACTGGAAAGGGCGATGAACGAGGCCCGTTCATACCGCGGAAAAGTTCTCTCCCTCGAAGGAGAGGCAGACTATCGGGGCCGTTCGAAGGGCATCATGGTTCACCGCTTGCCAAATGTAGGTCGCGATGAGGTGATTTTGCCGGAGGCGACTCTGGAATTGCTCGACCGCAACGTGATCCGCTTTGTTGAAAGCCGTGAACATCTGAGAAAGCTCGGCCAATCCACGCGCAAGGGGATATTACTATATGGACCTCCAGGAACCGGAAAGACCCACACAATAAGGTATCTTTCCAAAAATCTTGCGGGCCACACGACGCTGATCATCACTGCTGGGCAGATGGGGTTGCTGCCGCAGTACATGAGTCTGGCACGATTGCTGCAACCAACTTTGGTTGTAATCGAAGATGTCGATCTCATTGCCCGCAATCGCGAGAACATGGGAGGTCCGTGCGAAGAGTCACTCCTCAATGCTTTGTTGAACGAGATGGACGGACTCAAAGACAACGCTGACATCTTGTTTGTCCTCACGACTAACAGGCCGGAGCAACTTGAAGCAGCGTTGGCGGGGCGTCCAGGGCGCATAGACCAGGCCATCGAAGTTCCGCTACCCGATAGAATTGGGCGCGAAAAACTGGTCCGCCTCTATGGGGGTGGCCTTAAGCTTTCTGACCATGTTGTCACGGAACTGGTGAAACGCACTAATGGCGTGAGTGCTGCTTTCATCAAGGAAATGATGCGTCGTACCGCACAGTCGGGCATCATGCGCGGGCGAACCGATGTCGTGACTTCAGAGGATGTTGCTGAAGCGCTGGATGACATGCTGTTCACCGGCGGCAAGCTCAACATCAAACTGCTTGGCGGAGAACAAATAGATGCTACCGGCGATCAGGAGACGTAGCCACTGCTATTTGATGGCAGGGTTTGACGCTTTGGACGATGGCGCTTAGCGCGCTCCCCGGCAAACCGCGTACGGTTTGCCGAAAGGAATCGCGCCAAGTTAATATGTTGGAGCAAATCCTTATCGCGAAAGGCTTCAACTTTCGCGGGATTTGCTCTAATCAAGGCGCATGTCGCACAACACCTTCGGCCATCTCTTCCGCATCACGACCTTTGGTGAAAGCCATGGGCCGGCGATTGGCGTGGTTGTCGATGGCTGCCCACCGGGGCTGAAGATTACCGCTGCCGAAATCCAGGCTTTCCTCGACAAGCGCCGCCCCGGCCAGAGCCGTTTCACCACCCAGCGTCAGGAGCCGGACACGGTGAAAATCCTCTCCGGTATTTTCGAGGATGAGCGCACGGGAGGCGCCGTCACTACCGGCACGCCGATCATGCTGATGATCGAGAATGTGGACCAGCGCTCCAAGGACTACAGCGAGATCAGAGAAACCTACCGCCCCGGCCATGCGGACTTCACCTATGACGCGAAATATGGCCTGCGTGATTATCGGGGCGGTGGGCGTTCCTCGGCGCGCGAGACGGCCTGCCGTGTCGCTGCGGGTGCGGTGGCGCGGAAGGTGATCCCCAATGTCCGCATCCGTGGCGCGCTGGTGCAGATGGGAACGCAGCACATTGACCGCAAAAACTGGGATGATGCGGAAATCGACAACAACCCCTTCTTCTGTCCCGATGCCAAGGCGGCCAAGGCGTGGGAAGCCTATCTCGATGGCGTGCGCAAGGCGGGCTCTTCCTGCGGCGCGGTGATCGAAGTCACGGCCTCCGGAGTTCCCGCCGGCTGGGGCGCGCCGCTCTATGCCAAGCTCGACTCTGAACTTGCGACCGCCATGATGAGCATCAATGCGGTGAAGGGCGTGGAGATCGGCGCGGGCTTTGGCGCGGCGGCACTGTCGGGCGAAACAAATGCCGACCAGATCCGCATGCGCCACGGCAAGGCGGAGTTCCAGTCAAACCATGCCGGCGGAATCCTCGGCGGCATTTCAACCGGGCAAGATGTGGTGGTGCGCTTTGCGGTGAAGCCCACCTCTTCCATCCTGGTTCCGCGCCAGACGGTCACCAAGTCTGGCAAGGAGTCAGACGTCATCACCAAGGGCCGCCATGACCCTTGCGTCGGCATCCGTGCCGTGCCTGTGGGCGAGGCAATGATGGCGATTGTGCTGGCTGACCAGTTCCTCCGGCACCGGGGACAGGTGGGAAGCTAGAAGATCGCAACCACCCCCTCTCTCCATGGGCGCACTTGATGCGCCCACCCAGCGCAAGGAAAAAACTGGTTCGGCGGGTTGATCCCCGAATCAGGTCCGGGACGCCGATGGAGGAAATGTTAAAACAAATCGATCTGACCGCTTGATGCGGGCGGTGCTTCCTTCGCTGGTGGCGCAGAGCGCTGGATCACCGTCGGTTCCATCTCGAAGAAATCATCGGGCGCTGGCTTGATCATTGTCAGTGCTGCAGTGGTGTCCTCATCGCGGCAGTCGAGCCAGCGCGCAAAATCCTCAGGAGCAATGACAACCGGGCTTCGCGGATGAATGGTTGCGACAAGCGCATTGGCGTTTGTGGTGATAATGGCCGCCGTTTCCAGTTCCGAGCCATCCCTGCCCATCCAGTGTTCCCAGATTCCCCCAAAGGCTACGAGGCCATGGTCCGGGCGGTGGATGAAATAGGGTTTCTTCTTGCCGGGGATATCGCCCTGCCATTCATAGAAGCCATCGGCGGGAATGAGGCAGCGCCTTCGCCGGAAGGCATTGCGGAAGGAGGGCTTCTCGTGAACGCTCTCGCCCCTCGCATTGATGAGCGGCTTTCCAGGGAGAATTTCCTTGGTCCAAGAGGGTATGAAACCCCAGCGCACCAGAGCGAAATGCCTCGCGCCATCATCGCCCTGCCGGACGATGGCGATGGGACTCCCCGGCGTTACATATTGGCGCGGCGGAAAATCCGGCTGTTCCATGTAGTTGAAAAGCGTCAGCACCTCTTCCGGTGTGCGCCTGAAACTGTAAAGTCCACACATGGGAAGCGAGATTAACACTCCAAGACCGATCATCAAGGCAGCATCGGCCTGCGTGTGGCGCGGGGATGAGGTGCTGTTCGTTCAGCGCGGCAAGACATTCGGCCACGGCACCTGGGCACTGCCGGGCGGGAAAATCGAACCAGGAGAGACGGCGGCAGAGGCCGCGCTCCGGGAACTTCTGGAAGAAACCGGCGTCAATGCCAGGTTGGAGCGTCATGTCGGAAATTTCGATCTTGCAGGACTGGGCGTTCATTATGTTATTTCCTGCTGGACCGGGCACTACCTCTCCGGCGAAGCCGTGGCGCAAAGCGATGTGATGGCCGTGAAATGGCTGGATTTCCGAGCTATCGAGACTCTCAATCTGGTTTCCGGGAACGCAAAGGCCGTTGTGCGGGCGCGGCAATTGCTAACCGATTGAGTCGAATTGTGCTTCGAGAATTAACCTTCCTTTAAGCTCTGACTCGCGAGTCCCCGGCCCTCTGCTATGGTAACCATGGAGTCAACAATTCCCCTCGGACAATGCTTCACAAGCCACTTCAAGCACATGCGCTGACGCAGCAAGAAAAGCACGCAGCGCTACGCTACATCCTCGAGGCCTGGGAAGAGGCTGTCTATGACGGGCTTGATCCTGACTGCATTGCGACAGCGGCAATTTTTGCGGCACTCTCAGACATGATCGCCAGCTATGGCGAGGAACCTGTAGCAGAGATGTGCGAGCGCCTGCCCGAGCGCATCCGCTCCGGCGAGTTCACGGTGATGAAGACGAAGCAGTGACGCACTTCTCCCCCGTTTATGGGGGAGGTGTCATTGCGCAGCAATGACGGGGAAGGCCCTCCCCGGCGCTGACGCGCCACCTCTCCCGCAAGCGGGGGAGGAGATCATTTGTCAAATCTCCCGCGACATGAAAATCGAGTT
>JBIOWL010000084.1:0-6612 GCA_044868645.1 Aestuariivirga sp. | reverse complement strand
CAACAAGGGCCTGTGGAACTTCGATGTGGTGCGCTTCGACTATTACCGCGACAACAATGCCGCCTTCGAAGCCTTCAAGAAAGGCGATGTGGATTTCCGCATGGAAAGCGATCCCACGCGCTGGGTTACGGCCTATGATTTTCCGGCGGTTGCCGAAGGCAAGGTGATCAAGGAATTTGTCGAGCAGAAGACGCCCGCTCCGGCTACGGGCTTCGGCTTCAACACGCGGCGAAAGATCTTCGAGGACGTTAGGGTGCGCGAGGCGCTGGTGATGGCCTTCGACTTTGAATGGGCCAATGCCAATCTGTTCTCGAACCAGTTCAAGCGCACCTATGGCTATTTCGGCGGCTCGGCGCTGTCTTCGGAAGGAAAGCCCGCAAGTCCCGGCGAGCTCGCCATCATCGGCGCGGATGGCGGGGGCCTGCGCAAGGATTATCTCCATGGCAGCTATAAGCTTCCGGTGAGTGACGGCTCTGGCCTTGACCGCAAGATCCTGCGCAAGGTGGTGGGCCTTCTCAAGGAAGCCGGCTGGGAGATCAGGGATGGCAGGATGGTAAATGGTGCAGGCGAGCCATTCGCCTTTGCTGTCACGCTGCAAACCGACGAGCAGCAAAAGATGGCGCTGCATTATCAGCGCACATTGCAGCAGATCGGCATCGCCATGGAGATCAAGAAAGTGGATGCGGCGCAATTCTCCGCCGTGCAGAAGACCTATGACTACGACATGATCCCGGTGGCGTGGTTCAATTCGCTATCCCCAGGTGGCGAGCAGAAGCTCTATTTCGGTTCCGATGGCAGGACCAAGGAAGGCACGCGCAACTATCCGGGCATTGCTGATCCCAAAATCGATGCGGCGGTCGAGGCCATGGTGAAGGCAACGACCCGCGAAGCCTTCGAGGATGCGGTGCGCGCCGAAGACCGGCTGCTTGTATCCGGCCATTACATCGTGCCTTTTTATAGTGCGGGCGGGCACTGGGTGGCACGATGGAGTCACATCGACGGGCCTGACGCACAACCCGTCACGGGCTTTGAGGCAACAGCATTGTGGCAGAACAAGTAGCGGCACCAGTCCATATCGACGTCATATCGGATGTCGTCTGCCCCTGGTGCTTCCTGGGTAAGCGGCGGCTTGATGCGGCGGTGCGCATGGTACCGGAGATCCCCGTGCGGGTGCTGTTCCGGCCCTTCTTCCTCGATCCCACCATTCCACGCGAAGGCATGAGCCGGCGCGACTATCTGGTGCGGAAATTCGGTGAAGGTGCACTTGATGGCATTCACGATCAACTCATCGCCATCGGCAAGGCGGAGGGCGTGCCCTACAAATTCGATCTTATCACGCGATCGCCCAACTCCCTCAACGCACACCGGCTGCTGCGCTGGGCGGCCGTGGCAGGCACGCAGCCGCAAGTGCTGGAAGCATTGTTCATGGCTTATTGGAGCTGGGGCCAGGACATTGGCGATATCGAAGTCTTGAAGACTATCGCCGTCGTCAACGGCTTTCGTGGCGAGGATATCGAGCGGGTGCTGAAGTCGGACGAAGGCGTGAAGGACGTACTGGAGGAAGTCGCCATGGCCGAGCGCATTGGCGTCACCGGCGTTCCCACTTTCATCCTCAACAGCAAATACGGGGTGGTGGGCGCGCATCCCGCCGAGATGCTCGCCAACGCCATCCGCAAGGTGGCTGCGGGCGGCACTGCACCGCAGAGTTGAACTTTATAGTATTTTGCCCTCATAGCGCGAATAGGCGTTTGCCGGGCCTAGGAAGGCCGTACAGTGATTTTATTCCTTCTGGGCAGTCGGGTACCGGACAACCCCCGAATCGCGCTGTACGGGCTTCCTAGGCGATTTAAACGCCTATTCTGGGTTTATAGTCCTCCTCTAGGCCGCCAGCTTCACCAGCGTCTGCATTAGCTGCCGCGTGCCCTTGAGGCGGGAGGCGGCGGTGTCCCAATCGCGGAGGATCACCAGCTTCATGTCGGGGCGGAGCTTTGCCAATGTTCCCTGCCCGCTGATCCATTCCACCAGCTTTGGCGGGTTGGGGAAGACGCCATTCCTCAGCGCAATCGTTGCGCCCTTCGCTCCGGCATCGACGGACTGCACATTGGCGGTGCGGCACAGCAGTTTGATGGAGACGATCTCAAGCAGATGCTGAACCTCCTCGGGAGGCTTGCCGAAACGGTCGTGCAATTCCGCACCGAAGGCATCGAGTTCTTCCTGTTCCTTGAAATCGGCGAGGCGACGGTAAAGGCCGAGACGCACCTGCAAGTCGCTCACATAGTCCTCGGGGATCAGCACCGATGTTCCGATATTGATCTGGGGCGACCACTGGCCGTCGGCGGCGCTTTCGGCCTCCCCTGCCCGCATGGAAGCCACCGCCTCCTCCAGCATCTGCTGATAGAGTTCGAAGCCCACCTCGCGGATATTGCCGCTCTGTTCTTCGCCCAGAAGATTGCCGGCGCCACGGATATCGAGATCGTGGCTTGCCAGCGTGAAGCCGGCGCCCAAGGCATCCAGCGATTGCAGCACTTCCAGGCGGCGTTCGGCATTTGGGTTGAGGGCACGGCCCGGTGGCGTCGTCATCAGCGCATAGGCACGGAGCTTGGCGCGGCCCACGCGGCCCCGCAACTGATAGAGCTGTGCCAAGCCGAACATGTCGGCGCGGTGGACGACCAGCGTATTCGCCGTGGGAATGTCGAGGCCCGACTCCACGATGGTTGTCGAAAGCAGTACATCGAAGGCCCGGTCATAAAAGCCGGTCATGATGTCTTCGAGTTCGGTGGGCGCCATGCGGCCATGGGCCATGCGGAACTTCACCTCCGGCACATGGGCACGGAGGAATTCGGCGATGTCCTCAAGATCTGAAATGCGCGGCACCACATAAAAGCTCTGACCGCCACGGAAATGCTCACGCAACAGATATTCGCGGATCACCACGCCATCGAAAGGCGAGATGTAAGTGCGCACCGCGAGGCGGTCCACGGGTGGCGTGGCAATGAGCGACATTTCGCGAATGCCGGAGAGAGCCAGTTGCAAGGTGCGCGGAATGGGTGTTGCGGTGAGCGTCAATACATGCACATTGGCGCGCATTTCCTTGAGACGTTCCTTGTGTTTCACGCCAAAATGCTGCTCCTCATCGATGATGAGAAGACCGAGGTCGCGGAATTTGATCTTGTCGGTCAGCAGCGCATGGGTGCCGATCACCAGATCAACAGAACCATCGGCAAGGCCCTGCTTCACCTGTTCCAGCTCTTTCCGGCCCACGAGGCGTGAAGCATGGGCGATGCGCAAAGGCAGACCCTTGAAGCGCTCGGTGAAATTCTTGAAGTGCTGGCGCGCCAGCAGTGTCGTAGGCACAACGACGGCCACCTGCTTTCCGGCATAGGCGGCGACAAAAGCGGCCCGCAGGGCCACTTCCGTTTTGCCGAAGCCAACATCGCCGCAGATGAGCCGGTCCATGGGGCGGCCCAGTTGCAGATCATCCAGCACGGCTTCAATGGAATTGAGCTGGTCTTCTGTTTCCTCATATGGAAAGCGGGCGGCGAATTCGTCGAAGGCACCTTCGGGCGGGGCCAGCACATCGCCTGCCTTCAATTCGCGGGCCGCGGCGGTCTTGATCAGGTCATTGGCGATCTCACGGATACGTTGCTTGAGGCGCGCCTTCTTGGCCTGCCAGGCTCCGCCGCCCAGCTTGTCGAGCTGCACGCCCTCGGTCTCGGAGCCGTAGCGCGTGAGCAGATCGAAGTTCTCGACCGGAATGAAGAGCCGGTCATTGTTGGCATAGATCAGCAATAAGCAATCATGCGGCGCGCCCTGCACATCCAGTGTGCGCAGTCCTTCGAAGCGGCCAATGCCGTGATCGACATGCACCAAGAGGTCGCCGGGCGTCAGCGTTGCAAGTTCACTGATGACATCGGCGGCCTTGCGCTGTTTCCTGGCGCGGCGAACCATACGGTCGCCGAGAATGTCCTGCTCGGTGATGACGGAGATTTTATCCGTCTCGAAGCCTTCTTCGAGCGGAAGCACGATGACATTGACGAGCGAGGGGGCGCGGCTGGTCGCTTCGGCCCATGTCGTGGCATCAGCGATGGAACCCGCATGATGATCACGCAGGATGGTGGCGAGACGCTCAGCCGAGCCAGCTGTCCAAGCGGTGAGCACTACGCGGCGGCCCTTCGCTTGCTGCGCTTCGATATGCGTTTTTACCGCGTCATAGACATTGCCTCCCGCCTCGGCGCGTTCGGCGGCAAAAGTCTTTCCCTGCCGGCCGCCGAAAGAGATGGCGTTGCCTTCCGGCCTTTCGAATGGCGAGCATTCGGCAACAGTGCGGTCAGCGAGAAGCTGTTGCCATTGCTTTTCGGATATGTAGAGCGTGTCGGGCGGAATTGGTTTGTAGGGAGCGGCACCAAAAGTCTGTTTACCGAGCGCTTCCTTGCGGGCATCGAAATATTCCGCGATCTGCTCATGGCGCGCGGCCATTGACTCAGCCGCCATGTGGCCGAGGCTCACGATGGCGTCTGGGAGATAGTCGAAGATTGTTTCCAAGTGATCGTGGAACAACGGCAACCAGTGTTCCATGCCCTGGTAGCGGCGCGCGCTGGTCACGGATTCATAGAGCGGGTCCAATGTATCCATGCCACCGAAGGCTGCGGCATAGCTTTTGCGGAAATTGGCGATAGATGTTTGCGTGAGCAGCACTTCATTGGCGGCGTTGAGCGACAACTCCTTCAACTGGTCGGTGGTGCGCTGGGTGGTCGCATCAAAGCTCCGGATGCTCTCCAGCGTGTCGCCGAAGAAATCGAGACGCACGGGGCCACTTGTACCTGGCGGATAGATATCGATAAGACCGCCGCGCACGGCGAAATCGCCGGGGTCCACCACGGTGCCGACGCGGGAATAACCATTGTCGATCAGGAAGTGTTGCAGGTCATCGCCCTTGATGCGATTGCCGGGTGCCAAGCGATAGCTTGAGCTTTCAACCATGCTCCTCGGCACGGCACGCTGCAGCACGGCATTGACAGTGGTCAGCACCAGCCGCTTTGCCTTGGGGCGGGCGACAAATTCAGCGAGGGCAGAAAGCCGCTGCGCTACGATTTCTGCTGCAGGTGATACGCGATCATACGGCAAGCAGTCCCAGGCGGGAAACCGCACCACCTGCAAATTGGGTGCGTAGAAGGCAATCTGCTCTTCAATATTGGCAAGTTGCTGGTCGTCGACGCAGACATGGATGTAGCCGCGCTCGCCCGCCGCTTCCGTGAGCTGCGGCAATTGCTGTGCCAGCAAGCCTTGCGGCAAACCAGACAGGATGTGGCGGCCCGGCAGGACCAGCCGTTCCTTGAGATCGATCATGCCTTCACCTGCGGGCGGAAGGCGAGAAGGGCACGCAGCATGGGGCTGTCCTGTTCAAGGGGCACGGGCTCCTGTTCAGTGGCCCAGACGAGAAGTTGCTGATCCGGAATGTCCAAGAGCCGCTCAAATGCCCCGAGTTCCATGGCAGTCATGCGCGGCAATTCGGATGCGGCAAAGCCGCCCACAAGGAGGTCCATCTCCTTGATGCCGCGGCGCGAAGCGCGCCACGCCAGCTTCCGGCGTTGCGTGTCCAGATCGTCAGTCATTTGCGGAAGCCTTTATCTCGTGTGCCGCTTGCACCGCAACGGCATTGGCGACAAAAAGCTGCCATGCGGCCTTCCCTGCTCAATCCCCTGTTTGCAGAGATCACCTCGCTCAAGGGCGTGGGCGAAAAGCAGGCAAAATTGTTTGCCAAGGCGCTGGGGCGCGAACAGCGGCCGGTTCGCATTCTCGATCTCGTGCTGCGCCTGCCAAGCGGCATGGTGGACCGGAGGCATCGCTGCACCATCGCCGAGTTGCCGCAGGCCGGCATCGTGACGCTTGAGATTATCGTCGGAAAACACAAAGCACCACCACCCAACAAGCCGGGTATTCCTTATCGCGTGCTGGTGCATGACGACACGGGCACGATGACGCTGGTGTTCTTCAAGGTCTTTGGCGATCACATCAGGAGCACGCTGCCGGAGGGTGAGCGGCGTTTCATTTCCGGCACCATCGACTGGTACAATGGCGAGCCGCAGATGGCCCATCCGGATTACATCGTGACGGCCGAGGCCTTTGCGCAGCTTCCGGCCATCGAACCAGTCTATCCCTTGACAGCGGGACTTGCGGGAAAGGCCTATGGCAAGGCGGCGGCGCAGGCATTGGCCAAGATACCACAACTGACCGAATGGCAGGACGAAGCCTGGCTGCAGCGTAACGCCTTTCCATCATTCGCCCATGCGATGAAACTTTGCCACGCGGTAACGCCAGTGGAGGTTCTCGATCCTGAGCATACTGCGCGTATGCGGCTTGCCTTCGATGAGCTGCTGGCGAACCAATTGGCCCTGTCACTGGTGCGTGCCCACATGAAACGGGCCTCGGGCCGCGTGCTCAAGGGTGACGGGCATCTGCAAAACAAGATTGTCGCCGCCCTGCCTTATGCGTTGACGGGTGCGCAAGAGAGAGCGCTTGCCGATGTGCTGACGGACATGGGCAAGCCACTCCGCATGATCCGCCTGTTGCAGGGCGATGTGGGCGCGGGAAAAACCATGGTGGGGTTCCTGG
>JBIOWL010000083.1:0-3823 GCA_044868645.1 Aestuariivirga sp. | reverse complement strand
CGTCGATCTCCGAGAGCTTGAAGGCGGCTCTGCTGCGAAAGCCGAGCTTCCTCGCCTCATGCACATAAGGATCATTGAGCTGGCGCTCGAGCCATTGCTTCTGCGAGACGGTGCGGCCCTTGCCTGTTTTGACGCGCACCTTGAGACGCCCGCCACCCAGCTTGTCTCTATCGCCTGGTCTAGCCATGGGGGCGGCTCATGTGCGTCTCGAGAGATGGCCATCGGCGCGCATGAGGCTAGCAAGAATGCCTTCGCGAAGCCCACGGTCAGCGACGCGGATGCGTTTTGCCGGAAAGGCCTGCCTGATTTCTTCCATGATGGCGCAGCCCGCGAGCACAAGGTCGGCGCGCTCCCTACCGATGCAGCCGTTCTGGGTGCGCTGCTCGTAACCCATGGAAAGAAGCCGCCCCACCACGCGCTCGGCCTCTTCATTCTCCAGCCACGTACCATCGACAAGGGAGCGGTCGTAGTGGCGAAGGCCCAGGTGAACGCCGGCAATGGTGGTCACGGTTCCCGAGGTGCCGAGCAAATGATCGGGGCCGGCAGGATCAAGCTCGCGCGCATCTTCAAGGAAAGGATTAAGAAGCGCCGCCACATCATTGCGCATGGCGCGGAATTGTTCATCTGTTACATCGCGCCCGCCGCCATGGCGTTCGGACAAGGTGACAACGCCTGCCGTGAGAGAAATCCAGGCCTTGACGTCAGAGGTTCTCTCTCCGCGCTCAACCCACATGACTTCGGTGGAGCCGCCGCCGATATCGAAGACAATGGCAGAGTTCGCTTCCTCCGCTATCAGCGGCTCGGCGCCTGCTGCCGCAAGCTTCGCTTCCGTTTCCCGGTCGATGATTTCCAGCGCAAGGCCAAGCTCATCCTCCACGCGGGCAATGAAGTCGGCGCCATTGCGGGCCAGCCGGCAGGCTTCGGTTGCCACCAGGCGCTTCGGGCCCACCCTGTGCCACTTCATCTTGTTGGAACAGACGCGCAGCGCATCGATGGTGCGGTCCATGGCTTCCTGCTTCAGCTCGCCGCTGGCGCCCAGCCCCTCGCCCAAACGGACGATGCGCGAAAAGGCATCGATGACGGAAAAACCGGCCTGATTGGGCCTTGCCAGAAGCAGGCGGCAATTATTGGTGCCAAGGTCGAGCGCGCCATAAACAGGCACGTCGGACAGGGGTTTCCGCACTGAATTGGCGCCAGGGCCGCGCTGGCCGGGACGTTTTCCGCCCCCTGTCCCTCGCCCAAGACCACCGATGGCTGTGCCACCCGGCTCGGCGTCCACGTCAAATCCTTTCACGGCAGGCGCGCTCAACAGGGTTTCGCCCCGGTTCACCAACTCTGCCAACAATATTGCGTTAAATTGGAGCTTAGCAGCTTTGCCGCGGGGGTAAAGAAGTTATGAACGGCCCCAAAATCCGGTCAAATTCATTAACCGGGAATTGAGACCTTGACCGTTAGGGTTGCGGAACGGTTTGGGGCACATGCGCAGTTACGGCAGAAACTGGTTTCGTGAAGGAAGTCTGATCGCCGAGTTCGGCGACAACTTCGGCATTGCGCAACGCCAGCAGAAGCAGGCACTCGCCCTGCAGGCGGCCAAGGTCGACGCCGAGCTTGCCTCCAAGGCCAAATCCGAATTCATCGCCAACATGAGCCATGAGCTCAGGACGCCGCTCAACGCCATCATCGGCTTTTCCGACATGCTGGCCACCAACACCGTTTCGGGGCCGGAAAAGGTGCTGCAATATTCCACCTACATTAAAACGGCGGCGGAACATTTGCTGGCGCTGATCAACGGCATTCTCGATGTCTCAAAGATCCAGGCCGGCAAGCTGCAGGTCGATCCCGAACCCACCAATCTTGTGCAACTGCTCGACAGCTGCATCCTCATCACCGACGCCAAGGCCAAGGAAAAGAACATCTCGGTGGAGTTCAAAGTGGCTGAAAAGCTGCCGCTGCTGCTCGCCGATCCCCTGCGCCTCAAGCAGATTATCATCAATCTTCTTTCCAACGCGGTGAAGTTCACGCCCGAATGGGGGCGCATCAGGCTTGATGCACTGGTGCAGGTCGAAGGCTTTGCCACTATCAGCATCAGCGACACCGGCCCCGGCATGGACCCTTCGGAAATCGAAACGGCGCTCAGCCCCTTCGGCCAGGTGGAAGCCGGCTTCGACAAGCGCCACGAGGGCACAGGCCTTGGCCTTCCCATCGCTTTCGCGCTGGCGCGCCTTCATGGCGGGGAGCTTCGCATACAATCCGCCAAGGGCGCGGGCACGCGCGTTACCGTTTTCATTCCACTTGCCACCAACCAGGCGGCCACTGCGGCCGTGATGTCATCAGGAGTTCACTAGCGTCATGAATGCCAGTGCCACAGCCTCCGCCCCGCTGCCCCACCCGGTCGTTGCTGCCGCCGACACGGACCGCATCGGCCGCATCGTCGCCGTTACCGGCGGCCATGCCGTGATCCTGCTCGATGCCAACGAGGGCGTCTTCGCAGACAACAACAAGGGACCGGAAATCGGCACGCTGCTGAAATCCGAAGGACCCTATGCCGTCACGCTGGCACTGGTCTCGGCGCTCTCCGCGCCCATGCCTTCGCAGTCGGGCAATGACAAGGAAATGCGCATCGTCGAGGTCGAATTCATGGGCGAACTGCCCAAGGGCAAGGACGGCGTGCCCCGCTCCTTCCGGCGCGGCGTTTCCAACTATCCTTCGCTCGGCGACAGCGTCTATCGCGCCAGCCGCAATGAACTGGCGCTGGCCTATGCCTGCGACACAAGCACCGCCGTCAAGATCGGCCACATCCAGCAGGATCCCACGATCCCTGCCATGATCAAGATCGACGAATTGCTGGGCAAGCACTTCGCCGTGCTCGGCACCACGGGCACGGGCAAGTCCTGCACGGTGGCGCTGATTCTCAGGCGCATCCTGGAGCGCAATCCGCAGGCCCACGTTCTTCTTCTCGATGTGCACCGCGAATATGCGCAGTCCTTCAAAAACATCGCGGAAGTGATCACGCCCGAGAACATGTCGCTGCCCTTCTGGCTGCTCAACTTCGAGGAGGCGGTGGAAATCCTCATCGGCAACCAGCCCAACCGCGAAGTCGATGTGGAGATCCTGCGCGATCTCATCCCCACGGCGAAGTCGCGCTATGCCGCAAACCAGCGCCGCGACCGCAATGGCATGGTGCGTGGCAAGGACTTTGCGCTCGATCCCAGCAACATCGGCGTCGACACGCCCATTCCCTACCGCACCTCGGACCTCATTGGTGCCATCGAAGACAATCTCGGCAAGCTTGAACTGCGCAACGATCTCGCTCCTTACAAGCGCCTCAAGGCAAAGCTCGAGTCCGTCACGCGCGATCCCCGCTATGCCTTCATGTTCGGTTCCCTGACCGTGCAGGACAACATGACCCAGGTTCTGGCGCGGCTCTTCCGCATCCCGGTCAATGGCAAGCCCATCGCTATCCTGGAAATGGGCGGGTTGCCCTCCGAGATCATCAATGTGGTCGTTTCGGTGCTGGCGCGTCTTGCCTTCGATTTTGGCGTGTGGAGCGCCGGCAAGGTGCCGCTCACCTTCGTGTGCGAGGAAGCGCACCGCTATGTGCCCAACGACAAGACGCTGGGCTTCGAGCCCACCAAGCGCGCCATCTCCAAGATCGCCAAGGAGGGCCGCAAATATGGCGTGTCGCTGGCGCTCGTCACGCAACGCCCGGCGGAGCTTGATCCGACGATCCTCTCCCAGTGCAACACAATCTTCTCGCTGCGCCTCACCAACGAGCGCGACCAGCAGATCCTCAAGGCCGGCATTTCCGATGCGGCTGCGAGTC
>JBIOWL010000082.1:0-8833 GCA_044868645.1 Aestuariivirga sp. | reverse complement strand
GACCGCTGGCTGATGGCAGCGGGCTTCCTGGCAGGTGGCATGTCGGTTAACACCTCCGATCAGGCAAGCCTCGACAAGGTGCGCGACCAGTTGATCGCCACCAAGAAGACCCTTCTCGCCTATGATGATACGACTTTCTATTCTAAGCTCGTCTCCGGCGAGGCCGCGCTGGTCCATGCCTGGGATGGCTGGTGCAACTACGGCATCGCAGAGAACGATAAGATCAAATATGTCGTGCCGAAGGAGGGCTCCGACCTCTGGGTGGACACCATGGTGATCACCAAAGCTGCCAAGAATCCCGATGGCGCGGCCAAGTTCATCGACTTTGTGCTCAGCGCCGACAATGGCAAATGGGTTGTCGAGAACATCATGTACAAGACCCCCAATAAGGCGGGCATGGATGCCATCGACAAGTCCATGCTGGAGAAATATCCCAACATGGCGATCGCTCCCGCTGACCTTCTGAAGTACGAGCAATTGCGCGATCTCGGCGACGGCATGAAGGCCTTCTCCAAGACCGTCTCCGAAATCATGGCGGCGAAGTGACGTCCGAAAGACGTCGTCCCGGCGAAAGCCGGGATTTGCAAAAATGAGGAATCGACCATCAGCCTTTGTCGGGATGATGGCGCGCCAATGAACTCAGCAAGATCCCAAACAATACTCATGGCCCCGGGAGTCCTCTGGCTCCTGGGGCTCATGGTTGTGCCATGCCTCTTGATCTTCCTGCTCGCTTTCTTTGAGCGCGGCACCTATGGCGGCATCGATTGGAATGCACCCACTTTGGAGAATCTTCGGCGCGCCGCCGATCCGCTTTATCTGACAATCTTCTGGGATAGTGCGCGTATTGCCTTGCTGGCCACTATTTTTGCACTGCTCATCGGTTATCCGGCCGCCTATGCGATTTCAAAGTCCCAGGAAAAACATCAGACCGCGTTGCTGTTCCTGGCAATGCTGCCTTTCTGGACGAATTATTTGATCCGGACTTACGCCTGGATTGTGCTGCTGAACCCGGCGGGTCTCATCAATGCCCAGTTGGTCAATCTTGGCCTCACAAACCAGCCCCTGCCGTTGCTCTACAATGAATTCGCCGTAGTGCTAGGGCTTGTCTATAACTACACGCCCTTCGTCATCCTTGCGGTCTATTCATCGCTCCAGCGCATGGACCCAAGCCTGCCTGAGGCCTCCCGCGATCTGGGCGCCGGGGCTTGGACCACCTTCTTCCGCATCACCTTGCCGCTGACAGCTGCGGGCGTTGCAGCGGGCGCCGTGTTTGTCTTTGTGCTTTCCATCGGCAATTTCATCACTCCAGATTTGCTGGGCGGTGGTAAACTGCAGATGGTCGGCAACCTGATTTACGACCAGTTCCTGACAGCACGGGACTGGCCCTTTGGCGCAACGCTGTCGGGCCTCCTCATCGCCATCATGATGCTCCTGCTCTTTGCTCAGGCCGTGGCGGCAAACCGCGCGGGAGGCCGCCATGCCTAGCGCGCTCCGTGTTCACCTCGCCGGAACCTTCGCCTTTCTCTATCTCCCCATCATCATGCTGATGGTGCTGTCGCTGAACAAGGCGGGCTTGCCGACCGCATGGGGTGGTGTTTCATTCGAGTGGTATGGCAAGCTGCTCGCCAATGACAAGGTGCTGAGCGCCGCCAGAAACTCCTTCGTCGTCGCGGTCTTTGCCACGCTGATTTCGACTGTGATCGGAACCATGCTGGCATTCGGTGTTGCGCGAGCAAGGCCGTCGGCGGCGCGGGACGCGCTGCTCTTTGCCCCCATGATTATCCCCGACATCGTGCTGGCCATTGCGCTTCTCTCCTTCTTCACGCTGATCAAGTTTAAACTGGGCCTGCATTCCATTGTGCTGGCCCATGTTGTCTTCAACATCGCCTTTGTCTGTGCCGTAGTGCGTGCCCGCCTGCAGAGCTTTGACTGGTCGCTTGTGGAGGTGTCGCGCGATCTTGGCGCATCAGCCTCATCCACTTTCCTGCGCGTGACATTTCCGCTCGTGCTGCCATCCATCATCGCGGCGGGGTTACTGGCCTTCACGCTATCGATTGATGAATTCATCATCGCCTATTTCACAGCGGGCGCCGGACAGTCCTCAACAACACTGCCCATGCAGATCTACGCCATGATCCGCTTCGGTGTGACGCCCGAAATCAATGCCATGGCCACCATCATCATGTTCGTCAGCTTCCTGCTGGTGCTTCTGGCCCAGCGCTTGAACCGCAACCGCATTCCCGGCATGTAAAGACACAAATTTGGAGGGCGTCATGGCCAAACCAGCAAAGAAAAAGAAGCCGGCTGCGAAGAAAAAAACAGCCAAGAAGCCGAAGGCAAAGAAGGTTATTGCCTTGTTCCCCGAAGCGGCCTTTGGGCCGGCGCTCAATTCCGTCGGCATCGGCCAGGCCCTGGAGAAGCTGGGCCATAAGGTCGTCTTCCTTTCTGATCCCGGCTTTCTTGATGTCTACAGGGGCTATGGCTTTGAGGCCCACGCCGTAAACCTCTCCGAGCCCTTGCCGCCTGAGGAAATGGCAAAATTCTGGGTAGACTTCATCAATGGTCACATCCCGAACTTCCGCAAGAGTCCCTATGACCAGATCGACAACTATGTGAAGGGCTGCTGGGAAATGATTGTCGAGACTGCCAAATGGGCTGAGAAGGACTTGCCCGGCGTGCTTGCCAAGGTGAAACCTGATGTTGTCTGTGTCGACAACGTCATCCTCTTCCCCGCCATCAAGCGCTACGCCAAGCAGAACAGGAAGCCATGGGTGCGTGTCATCTCATGCTCGGAGAACGAGATCGAAGACCCGGATATCCCTCCACACCTTTCGGGCTGTGGCGAGAAGGATAGACAAGGCTTTGCCGCTTATCGCAAGCGCTTCAACGAGGTCATCAAGCCCATCCATGACAACTTCAACGCCTTTCTGAAGTCCGTCGGCGAAAGGCCTTATCCGATTGGACAATTCTTTGAATCAAGCCCCCATATGAACATCCTGCTCTATCCCAGCGCGGTGAAGTTCAAGCGCCGCCACAAGCTTTCGCCCAAGCGCTTCCAATATCTCGAAGGCTGCGTGCGGAAAGACGCCACCTATAAAGTGCCGGCCTTTAACGCCAACAACGACAAGCCGCTGCTTTATGTCTCCTATGGTTCGCTGGGTGCCGGCGATACCGATCTCCTGAAACGCGTCATTGCGGTGATCGGCAAGATGCCGGTCAGGGCACTCGTCAATGTGGGCGACTACATGGATCAGTATAGTGACATTCCGCCGAACATCATCATTGACAAGTGGTTTCCGCAGCCCTCGGTCATTCCGCAGGTTGACGGCGTTATCCACCATGGCGGCAATAACAGCTTCACCGAGTGCCTCTATTTCGGAAAGCCCGCCATCATCATGCCCTATGTCTGGGACGGCCACGACAACGCCACCCGCATCCAGGAAACGGGCCACGGCTACAAGCTCGACCGCTACAATTGGAGCGATGATGAGCTTGCGGCCAAGATCATGGACATGCTCACTAACAAGAAGATGAAGGCGAAACTGAAGAAGACTTCAAAATCCATGCGCGCCAAACACGGGCCCACCAAGGCTGCCAAGGTGATTGATGGGCTGATGCGCCGCAAGGCGGCATGATGCCAACCAATCTCGCCTCATCGGCACCGCATCTTGAGGGCCCGACCAACTATTCCGGCCCGCTCAAGGATTGGGGCCATCAGCCTGATCCCATTATTGGTAACTCCAAGAGCGATGGTGTGCTGCTCCATAAGGGGCCGGACAACTCGCCGGAGGTAGGCCTCTGGCAAGTGACGCCAGGCACTTGGCCACTCTCGATCCCGCGCGACGAGTTGTGCCACTTCGTCTCCGGCCGCGCCACCTATACCCATGAAAGTGGAGAGGTGATTGAAGTCAGGGCAGGCACCGTTGTCTTGTTTCCAGGTGGCTGGAAAGGTATCTGCACGGTGCACGAAACCCTGCGCAATGTTTACATGCTGAGATGACGATGAAGCAGAATTCCTCCGCCCCCCATATGCGCGATCCAGCCAGCTATCCCGGTCCATTCAAGGATTGGGGCGTCATCCCGACCATGATCGAAGGCGAAAGCCGCACCTCCGGCGTGGTGCTGTACAAGGGGCCAAACGGTGAAAGCGAAAGTGGCATCTGGATCGCAACGCCGGGCTATTGGCACTGCCATGTCACCAGCGACGAATTCTGCCATTTCCTGCTGGGGCGCTGCACCTATACCCATGAATCGGGCGAGGTCATTGAAATCGTGCCCGACACGGTGGCCTTTTTCCCCAAGGACTGGAAGGGCACCTGCCGCATCCATGAAACCATCCGCAAGGTCTATATGATCCGCTGATTTCAAGAGTTTACGGCGATCTGAAGCTCTGGCAGTGTCTCCCCATGCAAGCCGATGAGGAAAGGATCAGGTCATTGCCGTGCTGGAAAGGCACGGTTGCGATTTCGATTCTGAAGGGCGGTCTCAGCAATGCCAATTATCTGGTGAAAGATGATGCCGGTTCCCATGTGGTGCGTTTCGGCGTGGACTATCCCTTTCATCACGTCTTCCGGGAGCGGGAACTGATGGTGACGCGCGCCGCCCATGCCGCGGGTTTTGCGCCTGAGGTGCGATATTCCGCACCGGGCGTTACCGTCACGCAGTTTCTCGGCGCACGCACCTACAATGGCGATGACGTGCGCGCCAATGCGGTTTCAATTGGAAAACTGATCCGCCGCTTTCATGATGAGATGCCCGAACGTGTTACGGGACCCGGCTTCATGTTCTGGGTGTTTCATGTAATCCGCGACTATGCCGCGACATTGCGCGCCGCAAACAGCCCACATGCTTCAAGCCTTCCCAGGTTTCTTGCAGAGGCGCGTGCCCTCGAAGCGGTTCAAGTGCCGCTGCCCATCATCTTCGGTCACAATGATCTGTTGCCCAGCAATTTCCTCGATGATGGTGAAAAGCTCTGGCTCATCGATTTTGAATATGCCGGCTTCAATACCTGCATGTTTGATCTCGCAGGTGCCGCCTCAAACGCGCAGATGACAGATGATGAGAGCATGGAGCTCCTGACATCCTATTTCGGCGGCAAGCCCAGTTCGGCCATCGTCAAGTCCTTCGATGCCATGCAATGCGCTTCGCTGTCCCGTGAAACCCTGTGGTCCATGGTGTCGGCCCTTTTTCTCAATGCACCAGGCGCCGACTATGAAGCCTACACGGCCGAGAACCAGTCGCGCTACGAAGTCGCGCTCGACCGCTACCAATCCAGGCATGGGAAGCTCAACGCGTGACATTGCCTTCCCATGCACAAGTGGTGGTGATCGGCGGCGGCATCATTGGCTGCTCCACGGCCTATCATCTGGCAAAGGACCACAAGGCCGATGTGGTGTTACTGGAACAGAACCGCATCACGTCCGGTTCTACCTGGCATGCGGCTGGTCTCGTCGGCCAGTTGCGCTCATCGGCCTCCATCACCCGCGTGCTCAAATACTCGGTCGATCTATACAAGCGCCTCAAGGATGAAACCGGACTCGAAACCGGCTGGAAGATGACAGGCTGCCTGCGCCTTGCCACCAATCAAGACCGCTGGACCGAATTCAAGCGCCTCGCCACCACAGCCCGCAGCTTCGGCATGGACATGCATCTGATCTCACCCGCCGAAGTGAAGAAGATGTGGCCGCTGATGGATGTATCCGATTTGGTGGGTGCCAGCTGGCTTCCGACCGATGGCCAGGCCAGCCCCTCAGACATAACGCAATCTCTTGCCAAAGGCGCGCGGCTCAACGGCGCAAAGCTCGTTGAAGGTGTCGCCGTCACTGGATTCGAAATGAAGGATGGCCGCATCACTGCGGTCAACACGACTGAAGGCCCCATCGCCTGTGAGAAGGTGGTTAACTGCGCCGGTATGTGGGCGCGCCAAGTGGGTGCCATGGCGGGTGTTGATGTGCCGCTGCAGCCGGTGAAGCACCAATACATTATCACCGACCGCATTCCGGGCCTTGCAAGCGATGCGGCAACCATCCGCGATCCTGACCGCCGCACCTATTTCAAGGAAGAAGTGGGTGGCCTTGTCATGGGAGGTTATGAGCCCAATCCTTTGCCCTGGACCCAAGATGATGTGCCCGGCGATTGGGAATTCCGCCTCTTCGACGATGATTTTGACCACTTCGAACAGCATCTTGAGCAAGCCATTGCCCGCGTGCCCGCGCTTATCAACACCGGCGTCAAGAAAATGATCAACGGGCCTGAGAGCTTCACGCCCGATGGCAATTTCATTCTGGGGGCTGCTTCGGAATGCACCAATATGTTTGTAGGTGCAGGCTTCAATGCATTCGGCATTGCCTCAGGCGGTGGCGCGGGCTGGGTTCTTGCTGATTGGGTGATGAAAGGCGAGGCACCGCTCGATCTCTGGGTCGTCGATATCAGGCGCTTCTCTGAGCTTCATTACGACAGGCAATGGGTCTCGGACCGCACGCTGGAGGCCTATGGCAAGCACTACACCATTGCCTTCCCGTATGAGGAATATGAAAGCGGAAGGCCACGCCTCAAGTCACCGCTCTACGAAACGCTGAAGCTGCAGCATGCCGTCTTTGGTTCGAAACTGGGATGGGAGCGACCAAACTGGTTTGCGAGGGCAGGAGATGAACCGCGCGATATTTATTCCATGGGCCGCCAGAATTGGTTCAAGGCCGTTGGCGCCGAACACAAGCATGTGCGTGAACATGCCGGCATCTTCGACCAGACCTCCTTCTCCAAATATATGGTGCGGGGAAGAGGCGCGGCGGAGGCGCTATCTTGGCTCTGTGCCAACCGGGTGGCGCGCGATGTTGGCAAGCTCACCTATACGCAGCTTCTCAATTCACGCGGCGGCATTGAAGCCGATCTTACTGTGTCGCGTCTTGGCGAAAATGAATTCTACGTTGTCACTGGCACGGGTTTCCGTACCCACGATCTCGGCTGGATGAAGGATAATGTGCCGAAAGGCTCGGACACCATTTTCGAGGACGTCACCGAATCCTATGCCACCTTATCGCTGATGGGTCCCAAAGCGCGTGACGTGCTGGCAAGGGCCACTCAGGACGATGTAAGCAATGCCAGATTTCCCTTCGGGCAAGTGCGCGAAATCGCCATTGCTGGGCACAGGCTCTGGGCCCTTCGCGTAACCTATGTGGGTGAATTGGGTTGGGAACTGCATATGCCCATGGAAGCTGCAGTGGCTGTTTATGATTGCTTGATGGGAGTTGGGAACACCGAACAAGTCCAGCCCGTGGGCTATCGTGCGCTGGAATCGCTCCGCCTCGAAAAGGGCTATCGCGCCTGGGGCTCCGACATCACGCCGAATGATACACCGCTTGAAGCGGGCCTTGGCTGGGCCGTGAAGCTCAAAGGCAATGAGAATTTCCTAGGACGGGACGCACTGCAGCAGGAGCAGGACGGGCCGCTCAGGAAACGCTTTGCTGGATTCACGGTGGACAATCCTGACGCCGTTCTGGTTGGCCGTGAAACTATCCTGCGCAACGGCGCATTTGCGGGCTATCTCACCAGTGGTGGCTTCGGCTACACCATCGGCAAATCCATCGGTTATGGCTACGTACGGAACGGCGACGGGGTGAGCGATGCCTATCTTGCGGAAGGCAAGTATGAACTTGTCATCGCCAATGAGACATATCCGGCAAAACTCGTCCTCGATGCTCCCTACGATCCCAAAAACCTGCGCGTGAAGGCCTGAACGATGAAGATAAACGAAGCAATCGCAGCAACGGCCGATGCCGTGAAAAGTGGCGCCTTCGCGGGCCGTATCTGGCGCGAAGGAATTGGGCCATGTGTTATTGCCATTCGTGAGGGCAGGGCACTTGACATCACGTCAAAGGCGCTGCCCACCATGCGTGATCTCTGCGAAGTGGCAGATCCTGCGAAGGCACTTAGGGATGCAAATGGCGAAGAGATTGGGCCGGTATCCGATCTCCTTGCAGGAAAGCTGAAAGGGGCGAGCATTCTCGCGCCTGTTGATCTTCAAGCTCTGAAAGCTGCGGGCGTCACATTCGCTATCAGCATGCTCGAGCGTGTCATTGAGGAAAAAGCGAGAGGCGATGCCTCGCAAGCCGAGGCAATACGCAACGACATCACGCGATTGATTGGAGACGATCTGTCCAAGCTTGTTCCGGGCTCGCCGGAAGCCATGGCCCTCAAGCAATCCCTGATCGAGCGTAAAGCATGGTCGCAATATTTGGAAGTGGGGATCGGCCCTGATGCTGAAATCTTCACCAAATCGCAAGTAATGAGCGCCGTGGGATTTGGCGCCGACATCGGCATCCATCCTATCTCCAAATGGAACAACCCCGAGCCGGAAGCGGTGATTGTGGTTTCAAGCGCGGGCCGTATCGTGGGCGCAACGCTCGGCAATGACGTGAACCTGCGCGATGTGGAGGGGCGCTCGGCGCTGCTGCTCTCCAAGGCCAAGGACAACAATGCCTCCTGTTCGCTTGGCCCCTTTATCCGTTTCTTTGATGACAGCTTCACCCTGGCCGATGTGAAATCAATGGAGATCGCGCTCGAGGTTGAAGGTGATGGCGGCTATCACCTCAAGGGCCAGAGCAACATGCGCAAGATCAGCCGCAGTCCTGAGGCTCTTGCCGCCGCAACCTTGAACAAGCACCATCAATATCCGGATGGTTTTGTCCTGTTTTGCGGAACCCTATTTGCCCCAACCCAGGATCGCGACAGCAGGGGTCAGGGCTTCACCCATCACCATGGTGATGAGGTAAGCGTGATCAACCCGCTGCTGGGTGCGCTCTACAACATTGTCCGGTCAACGGATGCCTGTGCG
>JBIOWL010000081.1:0-10434 GCA_044868645.1 Aestuariivirga sp. | reverse complement strand
ATCACTTCCACCGACATCATCATTGTTCCGTCAGTGCTTCTGGGACCATCCGGATGGCAGAAGAACCGTTACCCGCGGCTGCTCGGCTGGGCAAGCAAGATGCATGAGCAAGGCGCCATCCTGTGCTCTGCTTGTTCCGGCGTATTCCTGCTCGCTGAAACCGGGCTATTCGACGGAAAGAACGCTACGCTGCATTTCGGCTATGCCCGCGCCTTCGCTGAACTCTATCCCTCTGTTTCAATCCATCCCGAGCGCGTGCTTGTCACGGCGGGCCGGCGCGACGAGTTGGTGAGTTCCGGCGCTGCCAACACATGGCATGATCTTGCGCTCTACCTCATCGCGCGTTTTGCAGGCGCCACGACAGCACAGGATATCGCTCGCCTGTTTGCCTTGCAGTGGCACCAGGACGGACTCACGCCCTTCATGGTCTTTGAAGGCCGCAGCGATCACGGCGATGCCGAGATCCAGGCCGCGCAAAAATGGCTTGCGGGACACTTCTCCGTGGCCGCTCCCGTGGAGGAAATGGTCAAGCGTTCGAAGCTTGCGGGGCGTACCTTCAAGCGCCGTTTTGTGGCGGCCACGGGCCTCGCGCCCATTGCCTATGTGCAACGCCTGCGCATCGAGGATGCAAAGCGCCGGCTGGAGCGCACCAATACCGCCATCGAGGAGATCAGCTGGCGTGTCGGCTATGAAGATGCTGCCTTCTTCCGCCGCCTCTTCCGGCGTGCCACCGGCATGACGCCGGGGGCATATCGCAAGCGTTTCCAGATCCCGGATTTTGCCAGAAGCTGATTGCCTCAGGGCTGAAGCACGGGCGTTTGGAGCGTTTCGGACGTTTCCGGCAGCGGCTCATTCAAGAAGCGCCGGATGGCGATCTCGCGCAGGCGCAGAGCCAGTTCCTGGCGATTGATGGCATCGCCCGCGGCAATGGCGCCGCGCAGTGCCTGTTGCGCCTCCGCGAGCAGCCTCTTGCGTTCGGTATCATGGAAGCGCTGCTCGCGCTGGCGCTGGCGCAGTTCGGCGCGCTGTTGCTGATAGGCATCGAAGCGCTGCTGGTCCTCCAGGCGCTGCTCTTCCTCGCGCTTCAGGATCGCCTGCTCCTGCTGTTGCAGCTTCTCCAGCTTGGCCATTTCCTGCGACATCAGTTCATAACCGAGCTTGCCTGCCAATGCCGCCGATCCTTTTCGAAAGTGCAGGGCCTTTGGCTGGCCCTGGAAGGTGAAAGTGACTGGCGGCAGATCGCTGCGCAATGCGGATTGCACGGCCGCCTTCAGCGTCAGTTCCTGCGTGGAAAGATCAAGCTGCGGCTCGACGGTGAGTGTCTCTTCCTGATTGGCCATGGTGATGGCAGCGGTTGAGGCAATACCCTCCCGGATGGTGATCGCCCCGGTCTGCGCCGGCACGGGCGTTCCGGTGGGCGCTTCGACGGCCGCAAGTGCACTCGTCAGTTGGGCGGGTGTTGCCACATTGGCGATAGCACGGCCGAAGCCATTGACCGCGACGGCCGACAGGCTTCCACCTTCCAGCCCGAAGACGCCCTTGCCCTGCATGGCCTGAAGCGCTGCGGCGGGGCTGCGCCCCTTGGACGAGACATCGCCCTCCACCACCACGGTGCCGGTGGCGATGCTTTTTCCGCCTTCAAGGTTGATTGTGCTTGCAAGATCAACCGCCATGCGGCCATGGCCCGAAAGCTCGAAACTTGATCCCTCAGGCTTCACCTTGAGGGAAATGTCGATCATATTTCCCGGCGCCTTGACGCTGAGTTCCCTTCCCTCAGGCGAGACGGCAAGACCGACCACCGCTTCGCGCACCGGACGGCCAAGACCCGTATCAAAGACATTGGGTTTCAAGAAAAGCTGGCCTCTCTTCACAAGCCACGTATCGCTCGAAAAACTGTCCTGCAAATCAACATCGGGCCCACGCCACGGCATGAAGGCCCAACTCATCACGCCACCCAAAGCCAGCGCACCCGTTTCGATCTCGGCAGACAATGTGCGCTGGGCATCGAGTGAAAAACCGGCCTTGAATGCCGGCGGCACTGCCTCTCCTTCCTGTTCGAGGGAAAGTACCGTATCAGTGGCCTCGAGTTTCCCGCGCCAGCGCAAGGGGCTGTCGCCTTCGGGCGTGGCGGGAATTGCAGTTGCGGCGATCCACGGCAGAAGTGATGGCGCATCGATCACAACCACACCGTCAGCGCCCCAGTAAGGCAACTTCGGTTGGAGCTTGCCTTTGTATGAGAGCTTCGATCCCAGCACGTCAACGCTGACGTCAGAGTCAAAGCCTGCCGTTTCATCGCCGTTAAGAACCGCCTTGGCCTGCAAAGGCCCGGTCTCGCCACGGGCCGCCAGACCAAAGCTCCGCAGGATCGGCGCAGCATCGCGCGCGGTGATCTCGAAACTGCCTGCCGTCAGCGCGCCCTGCTTGCGCACAAGATCGCGCAACGTGGCATCGGCAGCAAATGCCAATTGCCCGCTTGTGCCCTTGCCCTTGATGTTGACGCGTGGGCGCGCCTGTTCGGCATCCATGGCAATGGTAAAGGAAGCATCCGTCTGGCCCAGCAAGCCCTGCCAATCGAAAGCATCATCGCCAGGTCGCATGCCAGCAAGCTGGAGCACGCGGCCCACATCATCGGCCCTGAGGGAAAAATTGATCTCGCCCACGGGGCCGTCGGTGCCGTTGATCACCAGGCCCTCACCCTTGAACGTGGCGCCGCCGGAGGTGGCAAATTCCATGGCCTTCACTTCAAGACCGCTCAGCCCCACCACATAGTCGGCCTTGACGCCCTGCGCGCTGGCGCCGTTCAAGGTCAGGTTGTCGCTATCCAGTTGGATGTGGTGTTCTATGACCTGCCCCACCTCCAGCACTTGCGGCAAAAGCGCCATGAGCATGAAGGGATTGGCGCTGAACTGCTTCGCCTCGCTACCCTGCAGATAGGAGTCGAGATCAAGATTTGGCGTGTCAATCGTCGCGCTGACCAGCGGCACCTCGCCAAAGCGCCAGGCGAGGCTTGCCGTGCCCGGAAGGCCATCCAGTTCATAGGCGGCCTTTTCCAGCGCCAGCAATTGAGGCGTCCAGTTGAGCCTGCTCTCCAGCTTCAAGCGCCCTCGCGAGCCTTTCCAATTGTCGGCAAAGGCCTGCCTCGCCCCCGGCAACAGCCAGCTCATGAGCCCCCGGAAATCCGTAGTGTCCAGCGCCAGCATGCCACCGAGCTGGGCTCCGCCCGCGTTGGGGAAGATGATGCCGTCAAATTTCGCGCGGCTGCGCCCGGGCAACTGTGCTGAAGCGCTGTTGATGCGGATGGCGGCGCGCTCTGCCGTTCCCTTGAGGCTCACGTCATTGAAACCCTCGCCACCCGCCGTGAGCACCGAAACATCGAGCGCGAATCGCGCTTCGACAACTTCGGGCAGTTCGGCGAAAATACTGTTGGCGACTGCCAGTAGGCCGCCGCTGCGCCAGCGGGCGAGTGAACCTGCACCGAGCAGCGTGTCGAGATTGATGCGGGGCGCCCTGAGGGCGATGTTGGCTTTGGCGCCCGAGGTGAGATCAACCTTCGCCTCGCCCTCGATCAGCGTGCCACTGTCCCTCTTGTCGGCGGGCGCAATCTTGATCTTGCTGAACTGCGCCTCCATGGGCGTCAGCACGAAGTTCGACTGCAGCGCCAGCGGGCGGAGCTTGTCCTGGATCGAGCCCTTGCCGCTGCCACCCTCCTGGCCCGACAGATTGACCTGTCCCTTCAATTCTTCGCCGCGCCAGAGTCCATCCATGCTGAAGACCGGAAGTTCGACGTCCTCGGGCGTGGCGGTGAGGGCAAGGCGCAGGCCTTCACCGGTCTGGTAGGCGCCGGTTGAGAAATTGAGATTGAGCTGCGTTTCGCGCCATTGCCCAGTGCCGATGAGCCGCCATGGCCCTTCCAGCTCCCGCGCCGACAAGACGGCATTGATGCCCGTGAGGCTGGAGCCCTGTTTTCTCTGCTTGTCCTCAAACCACACGCCGCCATTGCGGATGGTGATGCGGTCAAGCTTGACGCGCGACAGCAAGCCCTGAAGGCCCGCGGCCGGGCGCATGGTCCAGTTCATCCGGCCGCTGCCGGCGCGCACCAGATTGAGCTGCGGAGCATCGAACTCTATTTCCTCCACTTGAAACGAACCATTAAACAGGCCCGCCAGCGAGAAGCGTGCCGTCATGGCATCGGCGGCCAGAAGCGGGGCGTCGTTGAAGCCTTCTTCATTGGCGACAATGACATTGGTGGCGGTAAGCATTGGCCAGGGAAAGAGCCGCGCATCGACGTCGCCGGCGATCACAACATCGCGGCCTGTGAGTTGCTGTCCATAGTCTTCAAGCTGCGGCTTGTAGGTATCCCAATTCATGAGGAACGGCGCGATGAGGGCAACAATCACCACCGTTGCCAGCAGCAAACCGAAATAAAGGACCGGCGACCTCCAGACACTCATGGCAAAAACTCCCCGATGCGCGCGGCAACCGGCATGCCCCCCGAGACCGCCCCGGATCTGGACCAGGGCGGCACCTCAGGGTGAGGCACGCAATGAACAGTCCTCGTGCTGAGGTGCTTTGCAGAGCAAAGCCTCGAAGCATTCCTGGCATGAGTGAAGTGCTTCCCCTGCTTTTTCATGGTTAGCCCTACGGCGCTGCATTCTTGCCAGGGTTTAAGATGTTTAATGGGTCAAATGCCTTTTTAATGGCGCGCATGGATTCAAGTGCGGCAACTCCGTGTTCTTTTTTGAGATATTCACGCTTTCCCGCGCCTATTCCGTGCTCGCCGGTGCAGGTGCCGCCCATGGCAAGGGCCCTGTCGATCAAGCGGTCATAGACCTGCTTGATCCGCTTGATCTCTTCGGCATCATTGAGATCGCAGAACATGGCGACATGGAAATTTCCGTCACCCACATGGCCGATCATGGGTCCATAGATGCCATGCTCTTCCAGATCGCGGCGGGTTTCCTCGACGCAATCGGCAAGGCGCGAAATCGGCACGCAGACATCGGTTGAAAGGGCATCAGTCTTGCCTTTCATCATGGTCTTGCTGGCCCAGAAGGAGTCATGGCGGGCCTGCCAAAGCTTCAGGCGCTCTTCCTCCTTCGTCACCCAGTTGAAAGCGCCGCCACCGTGGCTCGCGGCTATTTCGGAGAAGCGCTCGGCCTGTTCTCTGGTCCAGGCCTCGGTGCCGTGGAATTCCACAAAGAGTGTCGGCGCCACCGTGAGTGACAACTTCGAGTAGGCATTGATGGCCTTGATATTTTCCGCATCCACAAGCTCTATGCGCGCCACCGGTATACCCATTTGTATGGTTTCGATGGTGGTGCGGCAACAGGCTTCTGTCGAGGGAAAGGTGCAGACCCCGGCGGCAATCGACTCCGGAATACCCTGCAGCTTTAGCGCCACTTCGGTGATGATACCCAGCGTTCCTTCCGAACCCACCATGAGGCGCGTGAGATCATAGCCTGCGGAGGATTTGCGGGCGCGGGTGCCGGTGCGGATCACTTCGCCATTGGCGAGAACAACAGTGAGGCCCAGCACATTCTCCTTCATGGTGCCATAACGCACCGCATTGGTGCCGGAAGCGCGGGTTGCCGCCATGCCGCCAAGCGAAGCATCGGCGCCGGGATCGATGGGGAAGAACAGGCCCTGATCGCGGAGGTAAGTATTGAGTTGCTTTCTCGTAACACCCGCCTCGACACGGCAATCCAAATCCTCGGCATTCACCTCCAGCACCGCATTCATGTTGCTGAGGTCAACGCAAATGCCGCCATGGGGTGCCGAGAAATGGCCTTCCAGGGAAGTGCCCGTACCATAGGCGATCACCGGCGTCTGCGTCTTGGCGCAGACCTGCACGATGCGCTGCACTTCTTCCGTTGTCTTGATGAACGCCACGGCATCGGGCGGAAAGCCCTCATTCCAGGTCTGGTCCTTGCCATGGGCTTCGCGCACCGGCTTGGCTGTTGAAAGCCTCTCGCCCAGAAAGCTGCGGATGGCCGCAATGGCCTCGGTTGTACTGTTCTTGGGGTAGGCGCTATCCATGAGCGGAACATAGCGCGCTTTCCGACCGGGTGGAAACCCGGTCGATTAGAATTCGCGCCAAATATAGAGTCACACCAGCAGGAATTTGCGATGCCCTTACCCACACCTTTCATTTCAAGCCGCATGAAAATCGAACCCCAATGGATCGATTTCAATGGGCATTTCAACATGGCCTATTATGGTGTGCTCTTCGACCGGGCAGCGGACGAATGCTTTGCCCTGTTCGGCATGCATCCCGAATATGTGAAGGCCACGAACAATTCCTGGTTCACGCTGGAAACCCACACCACCTATCTAAACGAACTCACAGCCACGGACCCCGTGGTGGTGGAACTGCAGATCCTCGATGCCGACCACAAGCGCGTGCACTACATTCAAACCATGAAACAGGCGGATGAGGGCTGGGCGGCTTGCATTCTCGAAGTCATGGTGAGCCATGTCAGTCTTGAAACTCACAAGACTTCCAACTTTCCCGATGACGTAAAAGCCAAGATCGACGCCATGCACGAAGCGCACAGGTCACTGTCTGTGCCATCGCAAGTGGGGCACCGGATCGGGATACCGCGGAAAGTCTCTTGATGCGCCAACACTGCTGACAATTTGCTGTCGGCATTCCAGTATTGTGAGTGGCGGAGATTCAGCAATGCCGAAGCTCGATTTCAGCAGATATCCAAAACCCGTCAGGGACAAGCTGCTTTCTCTGCGAGCCATGATCTTTGATGTGGCGAAGAAAACGCCCAGTGTCGGGAAGCTCGAAGAAGGCTTGCGCTGGGGGCAACCTAGTTATCTCACTTCGGAAACGGGCAGCGGCAGCACGATCAGGATCGATCAGATCGGAAGCGGGGGCAGAAAATATGCAATGTATTTCATCTGCACATCCGGTTTGGTTGATGAGTTCAAAGAGCTTTACCGGGACAAGATGAAATTCGAGGGCAACAGAAGCATTATCTTTGATGTGGGCGATAAGCTGCCCGAAGCTGCCCTGCGCCATTGCATCTCGCTGGCACTGACATATCACCAGCGAAAACAAAGAGCTTCCAAAAAATAATCAAGCCCCTCCACAGCCCACAGACAATGTGGAGAGGGTTCTTAACATTTTTTTACAATTCCAATCGCCCCATAATCGTCACATGCGCGCAACGTTCGCGTCGCATTCCCCCTCCAATAGAAGAATTAACAACAAACGAAACGGAGGCAGATATGAACAACACCAGCTATTCTTATTTCGCCGAAGCCCTTGTTTTCGTCCACGGGCCAAAGGCGCTTATGGAAGCCACGCGCCACGCCGAACTGGCGCTTCGTTCCGGCGACCAGGAAATGGCCGCCCATTGGCTCTCTGCCATCGAGCAGATCAAGACCGCCAAGACCCTGCAATTCGCCCGCGCGGCGTAGGTTCATCGATACTATCGTCATCCCGGCGACCTGGCTGCGCCGAAGCGAAGCTTCAGCTTCGCCAAGGCGAGAAGCCGGGACCCACTTGGCAGCTTGCAGTTTGAAGCGGGTGAGTGGATCCCGTGTCGCGGGCTTCGCCCTTGCACGGGATGACGATATGAGCGCGGCAGGCGCATAATCGAAACAGTTGCTATATAGGCGGGAGAGGACGAATCTCCCGCCATGGCCCCTTTTCCTAAAGACCTCGCCCGCAAGGACGAGGCCCCTCCTGCTCCCCTGCCCACTGAGGGCGGGCTGGCGGCGCGCGCTCTGGCGCAAGGCGATCCGCCCTATCTCAAGGGCCTCAATGCCGAACAGCGCGAGGCGGTGCTGACAACGGAAGGACCGCTGCTGGTGCTGGCAGGCGCCGGCACCGGCAAGACTCGCGTCCTCACCACCAGGCTGGCCCATGTACTCGCCACCCGCAAAGCCTTCCCCAACCAGATTCTCGCCGTCACCTTCACCAACAAGGCGGCCCGCGAGATGAAGGAAAGGATCGGCATGTTGATCGGTGGCGTGGTCGAGGGCATGACATGGCTCGGCACCTTCCATTCCATCGGTGTCAAGATCCTGCGCAACCATGCGGAGCTCGCGGGCCTCAAGAGCGGCTTCTCCATTCTCGATGACGATGATCAGGTGCGGCTTCTCAAGCAACTGCTGGAAGCCGAGAATATTGATGAAAAGCGCTGGCCGGCGCGGCAGTTGCAAAGCCTCATCGATGGCTGGAAGAACCGCGGCTTGACGCCCGGCAAGGTGCCGCAGGCAGAGGGATATGCCTTTGCCAATGGCCGTGGCGCGGAGCTTTACCGCGACTATCAGCAACGGCTGAAGATCATCAATGCCGCCGATTTCGGCGAGCTGCTGCTTGAAGTGTTGCGCGTCTTCCAGGAAAACCCGGATGTACTGAAAACCTATCAGCAGCGCTTCCGTTACATGCTGGTGGATGAGTATCAGGACACCAATGTCGCGCAATATCTGTGGCTCCGTCTCCTTGCCCAAGGCCATAAGAACATCTGCTGCGTCGGTGATGACGACCAGTCGATCTATGGCTGGCGTGGCGCGGAAGTCGACAACATCCTGCGCTTCGAGAAGGATTTCCCCGGCGCAAAGGTGATCAGGCTGGAACAGAATTACCGCTCCACGCCGGATATTCTGGGTGCAGCTTCCGGCCTCATCGCCAAGAACGAGGCGCGCCTCGGCAAGACGTTGCACACCACGCGCAATGAAACCCAGAAAGTGAGCCTGCGCGGTCACTGGGATTCGGAAGAAGAGGCGCGCGCCATCGGCGATGACATCGAAAGCATTCATGCCAAGGGCGAGCGCTATTCCGATATGGCGATCCTCGTGCGCGCCTCCTTCCAGATGCGCGCCTTCGAGGACCGTTTCATCACGCTGGGCCTGCCCTATCGCGTGGTCGGGGGGCCCCGCTTTTATGAGCGCGCCGAAATCAAGGACGCGGTTGCCTATCTCGCCGTGGTGCTGACGCCCGACAATGATCTGAAGTTCGAGCGCATCATCAACACGCCCAAGCGCGGCATCGGCGATTCATCGATCAAGAAGATTTATGACGTGGCGCGAGCCCAGCGGCTCTCGCTCTATCGTGCCGCCGAGACCATGATCGCTTCCGATGAATTACCCAACAAGGCGCGCACGTCGCTTCGCATCTTGCTTGAGAGTTTCATGCGATGGCGTGGCCAAAAGGATGTACTGCCGCACACCGAGCTTGCCGAGATCGTGCTCGATGAAAGCGGCTACACCGAGATGTGGCAGAATGACAAAAGCCCGGAAGCGCAGGACAAGCTTGAAAACCTCAAGGAGCTTGTGCGCTCCATGAGCGAGTTTGAAAATCTTGAAGGCTTCATGGAGCACATCGCGCTGGTGATGGACCGCGACCAGAAGGAAGCCCAGGACGAGGTCAACATCATGACGCTGCATTCCGCCAAGGGGCTGGAATTCGGCACGGTGTTCCTGCCCGGCTGGGAGGAAGGATTATTCCCGCACCAGCGCAATCTCGATGAAAAGGGCCGTGCGGGCCTGGAGGAAGAACGGCGGCTTGCTTATGTCGGCATTACGCGGGCCAAAACCCGCGCCACCATTTCCTTTGCGCAGAACCGCCAGGTGCGGGGCTTGTGGCAATCGGCGATCCCATCGCGCTTCCTCGATGAGCTGCCCGCCGCGCATATTGATGTGGTGCCGATGACGACAAGCTATGGCGGCTATGGTATCGGCTCCTATGGTCAAAGCCGTTTCGACCAGGGCGGTTTCTCGCGCGGCGATGCCTATTCAACGCCGGGCTGGCAACGCGCCGCGGCGCGGGCCCAGTCAGGCGAAATGATGCGCACCGCGCCGCGCCTGCGCGAAGGCGAAAGCATCATCAGCGCGGAGGGCCTGGGCTTTGATGTGGGCGAACGCGTCTTCCACCAGAAATTCGGCTATGGCCGCGTCACCTTTGTGGAAGGCAACAAACTCACTGTTGATTTCGAAAAAGCCGGAGAAAAACGCGTCATCGATAGCTTTGTCGAGCGGGGATGAACTTCCCTCCACTCGTCATCCCGGCGTAAGCCGGGATCCATTTGACCGCATTAGCGGCGGATGCGCTTCAGTGGGTCACATGTCACGCTTCGCTTGCACGGAATGACGGTTCAACTTTGGAGAAGCACGCTGCCGTTACGACGCCTGAATTTGTGCCTCAGCGCCGTTTTTACGGTCCCGGCCGAAGGGATCGCCGAGGATGGACTCGGTGTGATGGACGTTGAGCCACCCGCCATTGCGCTTCACCCAGACCGAGGAATCCGCTGCATCAAGCGTCATTTTCTCGCCTTTCACCGTGAGATCTTCGTGCACCACATAGCCGATCACCGCCACATCAGGCTTCGGGAAAAACACATTGATCTTGCTGAGGTCGAAGGAATGGACCTTCCAGTCTGACATTTGCGCCATCTTCCTGTAGTCGCTGGGCGTCAACGC
>JBIOWL010000080.1:0-3075 GCA_044868645.1 Aestuariivirga sp. | reverse complement strand
AATTCCCCGCAAGCAAAAACCGGAAAGCCTTGCCCGCTCCATGACCGCACTGGAGGTGGAGAATTTCAACAACTGTCCTCCTTCGCTTCACGCAACACAAGACTTGACTCTTTCCGCGATTCCTGTGCAGCCGATCATCCGTTTGCGGACGGATCGTCATGCTTCTCGGTCATGTGCCTCATCATGAACGGCGTGTTCGCAGCCGCAAAAACGATGGTGAGGCCGAGGAGACCGAACACCTTGAAGTTGACCCACGCTTCCTCCGACATGCTGCGCCAGACAAACTCGTTGAGCACTGCCAGGGCCACGAAGAAGCCCGCCCAGCGCAACGTCAATTGCCGCCATGCCGCGTCCGGCAATTCCATGGTCGAGCCCAGAAGATCCTTGAGGAAGATGCGGTTGAAATAAAGCCCGCCGCCCAGCACCGCGGCAAAGAGCAGATTGACCGCCGTGGGCTTCATCTTCACGAAAGTGCCGTCCTGAAAATAAAGCGTGAGCCCGCCCAGCACACCAACAAGCAGCGCCGAGTAAAGCGGGAACTTGGCGAATTTGCCTGTCATAACATAGCTCATGACGAGCGTTACCAGCGTCAGCCCCATGAGCACGCCCGTTGCCCAATACATGCCGCCGATCTTGTAGGTGATGAAGAAGGCGGCAAGCGGCGCAAAGTCCAGCGCCATCTTGAGGCCTTGCGGCAGTTCCTTTTTCTCTTCGCGAATCATGCGGCTTCTTCCAGTCCCGCTATGGCGCGGGAGAAGGCCTCTGCATCAAAGGGCTGCAGGTCGTCAATGGTCTCGCCGACGCCCACGGCATGAATGGGCAGTTTGAATTTCTCGGCAATCGCCACAAGGATGCCCCCGCGCGCCGTACCGTCGAGCTTCGTCATGATAAGGCCTGTCACACCTGCAACCTTAGTGAAGGCTTCCGCCTGGGCCAGCGCATTCTGGCCCGTGGTTGCATCGAGCACCAGCAACACGGCATGGGGCGCTGCGGCATCATACTTTTTGATAACCCGCACCACTTTGTCGAGCTCATCCATGAGATAGGTCTTGTTGTGAAGGCGGCCCGCCGTGTCGACAAAGAGAATGTCCGTGCCGTCCTCCTTCGCCGCCTTCATTGCATCGAAGGCAAGGCCCGCCGCATCAGAGCCCGGCGGGCGGGAAATCGTTTCAGCGCCGATACGCTTGCCCCAGATGGTGAGCTGTTCGATGGCTGCGGCGCGGAAGGTGTCGCAGGCGGCGAATTTCACTTTGAAGCCTTCGCCCTTGGCGATGGCCCCCAGCTTGCCGATGGTGGTGGTCTTGCCTGAACCGTTGACACCTACGACGAGAATGACAAAGGGTTTTTCCGCGCCGAAGTTGAACGGCACCTCCACGGGTTTCAGAACTCTCGCCACTTCGCTGGCGAGGATCGCCTTCACCTCTTCCGGATCGATCTCCTTGTCATAGCGTCCCGTTGAAACTTCCTTGATGATGCGCTCGGAAACCGAGATGCCGAGATCCGCCTGGATCAGCGTGTCTTCCAGTTCCTGCAACGTGGCGGCATCGAGCTTACGCTTGGTGAAGATCGCGGTGATCGAGCCGGTCAGCGACTTCGAGGATTTCGATAGGCCCTGCTTGAGACGTGAGAACCAGCCCCGTCGCTCTGGTTCCGGCTCTGGCTCGGGTTCAAGTTCGGGTTCTGGCGCAGGCGCTTCGGCCACCACTGGAACAGGCGGCGGTGGCGGTGGCTGCGGCTCTTCAATGATCTCCGGAACAACCGGCGCTTCGGCAGCGGGTGCTGGCGCCGGTTCTTCGATAACCTCTTCAACAACGTCTTCGATGATGACGGGTGGCGGTTCCGGCGGTTTTGCCTTGGGCTTGGGCTCCGGCTTTGCCTTGACCGTTTTTTCGGCAGGCTTCTTGGGTTCAGCCTTCTTCGGTTCTGGCTTTTTGGCCTCAACCTTCTTCGCTTCCGGTTTCTTCGGCTCCGCCTTTTTGGGTTCGGGCTTTTTTGGTTCTGGTTTCTTGGCCTCAACCTTTTTCGGCTCAGCCTTTTTCTTCTCCACTTCCTTTTTGGGCGGAGCAGGTTTTGGCTTTGGAGCCTCAACAACAATTTCCTCTACGGGTTCCGGTTCAAGCGCAGGCGGCGGTGAAGCAGGTTCCGGCGCGGGCAAAGCCTCCGGCGTGGGCTGCGGGGCCTGCTCTTCCGTCTTGCCGATGATGCGGTTGAAGAGTTTCTTGAAGAAACCGCTCATGCCGCCAGCCTCACCTCGAGATGGGAGGCCTGCGCGGCAATGACATGGGCTTCAACGATGGAGCCAGGCGTCATCTTCTGTTCGAAGCGCGACAGGGCAAACTGGGCCGTGCGCCCGCTGTGCTCCGTCTCAACCAATATGGGCTGGCGCGTTCCCACCTGTGCGCCAAGGAATTCTGCAAGCCTTGCCTCACCCTTGGCGCGCAACAGTGCAGCACGGCGCTTCACCACCTCGCGCTCCAACTGCGGCATGCGCGCCGCAGGTGTTCCGGGCCGCGGCGAGAAGGGAAAGACATGGAGGTAGATGAGTGTGCATTCATCGACCAGCCGAAGCGAATTCTCGAACATCTCCTCTGTCTCGGTCGGGAACCCTGCAATGATATCGGCGCCGAACACCATTTCAGGGCGGCGCGTTTTCAGTTCCGCGCAAAAGGCGATGGAATCCTCCCGGGCATGGCGGCGCTTCATGCGCTTCAGGATCATGTTGTCGCCCGACTGCAGCGAGAGATGAAGATGCGGCATGATTCGGCTCTCGCCCGCGAGCAGTTCGATCAG
This sequence comes from Aestuariivirga sp., assembly GCA_044868645.1. GTDB lineage: Bacteria > Pseudomonadota > Alphaproteobacteria > Rhizobiales > Aestuariivirgaceae > Aestuariivirga. The sequence goes on along the minus strand of JBIOWL010000080.1, from coordinate 285 downwards.
CGCCTCATCCGCCTCGATCGAATCAATGGAGGAGAGACGCAAGCGCTTGAGGCCCGGCACACCTTTCAGGATCTGCGCAATCAGCACCGCCAGTTTCGGCGCGCCTTCAAGATCAGCACCCCAGGAGGTGAGATCAACGCCTGACAGCACCACTTCATTGTGCCCCGCATCGACAAGCCGTTTCACCTGTTCCACGGCTTGTGCTGCCGGAACCGAACGTGAATTGCCGCGGCCGAAAGGAATGATGCAGAAGGTGCAGCGGTGATCGCAGCCCGTCTGCACCTG
>JBIOWL010000079.1:0-2677 GCA_044868645.1 Aestuariivirga sp. | reverse complement strand
ACACCATCGCCAATCCGCGCGTGCAATATCCCGGCGAGCGTGTCCGAGATCACGAGTCCGTGGGGCGGCAGGACAAGGAGACGCTCTTCCACATCGAGCGTACGGGAAAGTTCCGCATCCGAAGGCTTGCCAACAACGGCGACACGGCGTTCCCGCTGGCCCAGCCGCACCTTTGCCGCAACGGTCCTGAAGGGTTCGGCGCGCAGCACCCCTGGAAGGTGTCTGGCATCATGGAGCGCGGATATTGGCCGTCTCTCCGTGAAATGCACGGAGGCATCCTGGCGCTCAGCCTTCTGGAACGAGATATCGATCATGTACTCAATCGCCCCCTGCGCCCACAGCGAGCCCACGAGAATGGCAACTGCAAGCGCCGTGCCGAGGATCCCGGAGGCTGTGCGCCAGGGCCAGTGAAGCAGGTGCCTGCTGGCAATGATGCTCGACGTCCTTATGAAGCGGTTGAAATTGATGCGGCCGTTGAAGAGCTTTTGATAGCGGGGAGGCGCAGGCGGTGACATGGCGACGGCAGGGGCAAGGCTGCTCGCTTGCATCACGGCGCGGAGGGCGCCGGCTATGGCGGCCATCAGCGTGATTGCCGCCGCGATGGCATAGGTGGAGGGATCCCTGCTAAACACAAGAAACGGGAAGTTGAAGAACCTGGCATACATTTCAGCCATTCCACGGCCCAGCCATGCGCCCGCGATGAAACCGATCAGTATTCCCACCAGTGCGATCAACGTCACGAAACCGATGTAGTGCAGGGCAATCTCCCGCCGCCCATATCCTATGGCCTTGAGCAGGCCGATCTGCTCACGCTCAAGCGCGATGAGCCGTGTCAGTGTCATGTTCACAAGAAAAGCGGACACCAGAAGAAAGATCGGCGGCAGCACCCGGCTCATGGAGCGCAATTGGGTAAGCTCGGCATCGAGGAAGGCATGGGATATCTGGTCCTTCCGCCCATAGCTGCCTGTCCCACCATATTGCTTCAAACGGACGTCAATCGCATCCATGACCGCTTGAGCGTCGGCTCCCGTCTGCAGCTTCACCGCCAGATTTGAAAAAGCGCCGTCCAGATCGAAGCTGGCGGCAAGCGCTGCTTCCGGCATCCAGACGACGCCGAAATGTTTTGGGTCCGGCATCAGGTCGCCCGGACCCAAAAGGTAGATGAACTCGGGAGAAAGCGCAGTTCCCGTTATCTTGACATTGGTGCGGCGCCCGTTGAGCAGGACACTGAGCTTGTCTCCCGCCGACAATGATTGGGCAGCGGCAAACTCGGCGCTGACCAGCGCCTGAAGGCTGTGCCCGGTCCGGGGCTTGTTGCCGCTGCGCAGATAGACCTCGTTCAGGGTGGCATGCCCGGCAGCGGGCAAGGATACCAGTTGCACGGCAGCAGGTTCCGCCATGCCGGGCAGATCAACGAGAGCGATCTTAACGATGCGAGGGGAAACCTCCGCCACGCCATCCAGGGCAGCGATCTCGCGGACGACCTGCTTGGGCGCCCGCGTTACGTCGGCAAAGAGATCGGCAAACCGGTTGGCTTCATAATAGGCGGCCCGTGTCGTCGACAGGGAATCATGCGCGCCGATGCCCAGGATCAGCGTCGCCGCCCCGGCCGCCATGACAAGAGCAATGGCCAGTGACTGAGCCCACATCCGCCTCAGATCGCGCAGGAGTTTCCGGTTGAGCGCGCGCATGGCTACCAGCTGATGCTTGTCACGGGTTTACGCTTTGCATTGCGCTGCTCCCGGGCAATCTTCCCGTTGGCAAAATGCACCACCCTGTCCGCAATGTCCTGGATCGCGGCGTTATGCGTGATGACGAGTGTCGTTGCTCCGATTTCGGCATTGACCTTCAGCAAGGCTTCAAGCACCTGCACGCCCGTCTTGCTGTCGAGCGCGCCCGTAGGCTCGTCGCAGAGCAGCACTTCCGGGCGCTTGGCAATGGCCCTCGCAATGGCGACACGCTGCTGTTCGCCGCCCGAAAGCTCCGCCGGGAAATGGTCCATGCGTTCAGCAAGGCCGACAAGCTCCAGCGCCTCGGCTGCCTTCATGGGACTGCGCGCGATGTCCGTGACGAGCTGCACGTTTTCAAGCGCCGTCAGGCTGGGCACGAGATTGTAGAACTGGAAGATGAAACCCACATGCTCGCGCCGGTACTGGGTGAGGCCCGCTTCATTCAGCTTGGTGATCTCATGGTCGAGAAACCAGGCATCGCCCGATGTCGCGCTGTCGAGGCCGCCGATGATGTTGAGGAATGTTGACTTGCCGGAGCCCGATGGCCCCAGAATGACAACAAACTCGCCTGCCGCAGCGCTGAAATCGACCTCGCGCAGGGCCTGCACTGCGATGGAGTCACTGCGATAGGTCTTGGAAAGACCCCGCACATTGAAGACCTGTTGCGGCGGGGCAGCTTTGGGCAGGGGCTGCATGAGGATCCCTCTTCGGTGAAACTTGCAAGCCCTTATGAGGTTTCACGCGAAGCTTGGCTTTGACAAGGGTCAAGTGCCTTTTGCGCCGCAAGTTGAAGCCCTCCGCCGGTTCTGCTTAACACAAGGCACGTGAATCAGGGTGGAAGGCCATGACCGACAACGCAATTTTTCTAGGAAAAAGCGAGAAACGCGAAGAGCTTTTCCTCGCCATGGCGAACCGCCACGGGCTGGTGACGGGCGCAACCGGCACCG
>JBIOWL010000078.1:0-4956 GCA_044868645.1 Aestuariivirga sp. | reverse complement strand
CGGTTCCCCGGGAACCGAAGGTCTCGAGGTCGATCCGCCCAAAGCGAGCCTGCGCAACAACCATCTGGGCTATGCCATCACCTGGTTCGGCCTTGCTGTCGTGCTGGTGGTGATGACGGCGCTCTTTGTATTGCGGCAGCGGCAGGAGGCACGCTAAGCGGGTTCAGATAATTTTGCCCTCGCCCATGCTTTGCATGGGAGAGGGTGCCCGAAGGGCGGGAGAGGGCCCTCATCCGGCCTTCGGCCACCTTCTCCCATCTTCGACGGGAGAAGGCCTAGGAACAGCAAATGAAATACATCTCTACCCGCGGTGAAGCCCCGGAACTCGACTTCGAAGGGGCCATGCTGACAGGCCTTGCCCGTGATGGCGGGCTCTATGTGCCGGCCCATGTGCCGGTTCTTTCCGTCACCGAGCTCAAAGCCCTGCGAGGCGCTCCTTTCACCGAAGTGGCCTTCGCCGTGGCTTCACGCTTTGCCGATGGCGCGATCCCCGATACCGATCTTCGCCGCATGATCGGCGAGGCTTACGCCACCTTCGCCCATGCTGCCGTGACGCCGCTGAAGCAGCTTGCCGCAAACCATTTCCTGCTCGAACTCTTTCACGGCCCCACCATTGCCTTCAAGGACGTGGCCATGCAATTGCTGGCCCGCCTGATGGATTGGTCACTGGCCCGCCATGATGAGCGTGCCTGCATCGTTGGTGCCACCTCCGGCGATACAGGTGGAGCCGCCATCGAGGCCTTCCGCAATTCCTCCCGCGCCTCTGTCTTCATGCTGCATCCCAATGGCCGCGTCTCTGATGTGCAGCGCCGCCAGATGACCACGGTTCAGGCTCCCCACATCCACAACATCGCCATTGAAGGCACCTTCGATGATTGCCAGGCCATCGTGAAGGAGCTCTTCAACGATCTTGCTTTCCGCGATGAGGTGAGGCTGGCTGGCGTCAACTCCATCAATTGGGCCCGCGTCATGGCCCAGATCGCCTATTACATCTATGCGGGCCTTGCTCTCGGCGTGCCCGACAGGGCCTTGAGCTTCACCGTGCCCACCGGAAACTTCGGCAATGTCTTTGCCGGCCTCATGGCAAAGCGCATGGGCTTGCCCATTGAGCAGCTTGTCATTGCCACCAATGCCAATGACATCCTCGACCGCACCCTGAAATCGGGCCGCTATGAGGTGAAAGGGGTCGTTCCCACCACCAGCCCCTCCATGGATATCCAGGTCTCCAGCAATTTTGAACGCCTGGTCTATCTGGCCAATGAGGGCAATGCCGCAGCGGTGAAGGCCGCCATGGCAAGCCTCAAGCAATCGGGCGCATTCACCCTCGGAACCGATGCCTTGCAGGCCATCCGCCATGAATTTTCCTCGGGTTCTTCCGGAAATGACGCCGCCGCAGCCATGATCCGTACGATTTTAGATGAAACGGGAGAGGTTCTGGACCCCCATACGGCGGTCGGCGTGGCCGTTGCCCGCCATCATTTGGGCGAAGCACCCATGGTGACCCTGGCCACCGCCCATCCTGCCAAATTCCCCGATGCCGTAAGTCAAGCTATTGAAATAAGGCCTCTTTTACCATCGCGGTTGAAACACTTGCTGGACGCAAAGGAAAGTTTCACACTGCTCCCGAACAGCGTAGAGGCCGTCAAGGTCCACGTGCGGCAACGGCACCAGCGCTGACGGGAGAGATTATGTCGGTTGAAGTCACGCGTCTCGATAATGGTCTGACCATTATCACCCATGCCATGCCGCATCTTGAAACGGTGGCCCTCGGAATTTGGGTCAAGGCAGGCGCGCGCGACGAGCTCCCGGAAGAGAATGGCATCGCCCATTTCCTCGAACACATGGCCTTCAAGGGCACGAGGCGCCGCAGCTCACAGGCGATTGCCGAGGAAATCGAGAATGTCGGCGGTGAAATCAACGCTGCCACCGGCATGGAGACCACCACTTATTATGTCCGCGTCCTCAAGAACGACTGGAAGCTGGGCCTCGACATTCTTTCCGACATCCAGACTGAATCTACCCTCGATGCCGATGAAATGGAGCGTGAGCGCGACGTGATCCTCCAGGAAATCGCCGCCTCCAAGGACCAGCCGGACGATCTCGTCTTCGATCTGGCTCAGGCGGCAAGCTATGGCGAGCACCCGCTGGGCCGCTCGATCCTGGGGCCCGCAAATCTTGTTGAGACCATGTCGCGCGAGCAGATGATCTCCTGGCGCGACCGCAATTATTGGGCTTCGCGCATTGTCGTCTGCGCTGCCGGCAACATCAATCATAACGAACTTGCAAAAGAAACCGAACGCCTTCTTGGCTCTCTCGCAAGGGGGCAGGGGCCGCAGCGGCAATCGCCCATTTTCGCTTCTGCCGCGCAAACGCAGGCCAAGCCCCTCGACCAGACCCATATCGTGCTCGGCTTCTCCGCTCCCAATTACCGTGACCCCCGCATCTATCAGCTGCAGGTTCTCTCAAGTGTGCTTGGCGGCGGCATGTCATCGCGCCTCTTCCAGGAAGTGCGCGAGAAGCGCGGCCTCTGCTACAGCGTCTTCTCCTATGGCACCTCTTACGAGGACGTGGGCCAGCTTGGCGTCTATGCCGCGACCTCGCCGGAACACACCCCGGAACTCATCGACGTCACCGCCAATGTCATGCTTTCCATGGGCCTCGAAGTATCGAACAAGGAAGTGGACCGCGCCAAGGCCCAGCTCAAGAGCAGCCTTGTCATGAATCTCGAAAGCGCCTCAGCCAGAGCCGACCAGATCGCAAGGCAATATCTCGCCTTCGGCGAAGTGCCCGATGTCGGCACCCTCGTTAAGCGCATCGAGAATGTGAATGCCGGCGATGTCAGAAGCCTCGCCGAGGAAATCTTCACCTCCTGCAAGCCGTCGCTTAGCGCTGTCGGGCAATTGTCGGGCCTTGCAAATTACGCCGATATTGCCGCGCGGTTCAGCGCCAAGGTTTGATCCATACCCGTGATGGATTTTCTCCTTCCTCTTGCGCTGAGGCAGAAGACGATTGAAATCGAAGGCGGCAAGGTGCGGCTGCGGACGCCGCGAGTTGACGATTTCGAGGAATGGCGGGCCCTGCGCCAGCAAAGCCGCGATTTCCTCATCCCCTGGGAACCCACCTGGCATCCTGATGAGTTGGCGCGGTATTCATACCGTTTGCGCCTGCGCCACCAGCAGAAACTGATGGCGGAGGACACAGCCTATGCCTTCTTCATTTTCAGCACGGCGCCGGAAACACTTGTAGGTGGCATCACGCTCTCCAATGTGCGGCGCGGTGTGGCGCAATGCGCCACCCTCGGCTACTGGATCGGCGCGCCTCACGCCCGGAAGGGCTACATGACAGACGCCGTGAACGCCCTGCGCGCCCATGCATTCTCCGAACTTTCATTGCGCCGTCTTGAGGCCGCCTGCCTTCCCACCAATGAGGCCTCCATCCGTCTCCTGGAACGCACCGGCTTTGAGCGCGAGGGCTTTGCCAAATCGTACCTCAAGATCAACGGCCGCTGGGAGGACCACATTCTCTGGAGTTGCCGCCGTGGCGATTGACAAGCATGTAATGTGGGCGAAGGTGGCACTGAGACATGTATGTTCCAATCACTAGACTGAACCCATGATTCGCTGGCGACCAGGCACCAAGGCGTTCCTCCAGGCTCTGCTTGCTGCGATCATTTGCCTTGCCGCGGCGCGCGGGATGGCGCGCGCCGAAACCATGATCGACGTCAGCTCCTCCATGCGGGCCATCGATCTTTCTGTCCATGGCGCAACCGTTGAGGCGGACAGGCGCAGCATCGCCATCGAGCTGCCCGATAGCCCCTTCATGAAACGCACGCTTCTTGAACTCGATGCATTGGGGCCGGGCCCGAAATTCACCTGGACAATCTATTCCATCCACAATGCCTCGGATCTGCGCCGCGAACTTGTTGTCGCCATTGATCCGCAGCGCCTGTCTGCCTCGCGCCTTTTCCCCATAAAGCCCTTCGGCAGGCGGGCTGCGAAGGTGATTTCCACATTACCGGCGGGCCAGTTCGTGCCGCGCGCCGTAAGCGCGCAGGAAATCTACGCCTTCCAGCTGGACCCCGGCACGGCCATGGCCATGGCCGTGGAAGGACCCGTGCCCATGACCGGCATACGCCTTTATGATGAAGAAGCCTTTGCCAAGCGCGAGAATTCCGTTGCCTTCCTGCGCGGCGCAGCCTTGACCGTCACGCTCATCATTTCCCTCTTCATCGTCGGGCTCTACTCCGTGCGCTCGCATGCAGCCTTCGTCGTCGGGGGCATCTTCGCGCTCTCCAGCCTGCAGTTCATGGCTCTTGAAAGCGGATTTCTTGACCGTTTCAGTGACGGCATCTTCAACGTCACTTTCAGCCTGCAGCAACTGCGCGCCTGGAGCGAAGGGTTTTTTGCTTCGTCCCTGGCCTTCGCCGCCTGGGGCTTGACCGCGCCCAACGCCTACCCAAGGAGAAGCCTGTGGTGGCTCGCGCCGGTCTTGGCGCTGTTTGCCGGCCTTTCTCTCCTGGGCTGGTACTCTCCCAATGCCGCGGCGGCCTCAGCCCGCCTCAGTGCTGTGGCGGCGGCAGGTCTTGGATTTCTCCTGGCGTTCCGCGCCTGGCGCGATGGCGAGGGCGCCATGTCCATGGGGCTCACCCTGTGGTCCGCGCTCCTGATCTGGATCTTTATTGCAGCGACTGCCGCTCTCAGTCCCTATGAAGCGCCCATCATTCATGCGGCGATTCTTGCAGGGCTCGCCACGGTCGTCGCCATTCTTTCTTTTGCGCTTGCACGGCTCGCCCTGGCGCAGGGCTATCTTGCCAACACCTATCTCACCGGCTCCGCAAGCCGCAGCCTGGCGCTCGCAGGTGGCCGCCACTATCTCTGGGACTGGCGGCCCAACGACAACCGGTTGGTGCTGGGCGAGGAACTGTCGGCAGCGCTCGGCCACGATGGAGTGAAGTTC
>JBIOWL010000077.1:0-2365 GCA_044868645.1 Aestuariivirga sp. | reverse complement strand
GAAGTTGAACGGACGCAGCAGCAGCGTGGCCGGCAACTCCTTCATGGCATCGACAAAAACCAGCAGCGCCGCGGCAAGGAAGGCGGGCTTCAGCATCGGCACATGAACCGCGAAAAGCGTCCTCAAGGGGGAATGTCCGAGCGTGCGCGCGGCGTTGTCGATCGATTGCGGAATACGTTCATAGCCCGCCTCCAGCATGCCCGTTGCCGAGATGAGGAAGCGCGCCACATAGGCAAAGAGCAATGCCATGATTGTTCCCGACAGCAACAGGCCCGGCCGCACGCCGAACATTTCCTGTGAGAGTCCATTGAGAAAATGATCGGTGATGCCAAAGGGCACGATCACGCCAATTGCGAGCACGGTGCCGGGGATAGCATAGCCCGTATTGGCAAGAAAGGTGGCAACCTCGAGGGCCGGTGAATGGGAGCGCCTCTTGGCATACGCGATGATGAGCGCCAGCAGGACGGCAATGGCCGCGGAGGCAATCGCGAGAAATGCTGAATTCCAAGTGGCGGCGAGGAACTTGCCCCAGGATGCATCGCCAAAACGGCGGAAGCCGTGGGTGAGCAGCAGGATCAGCGGCAGGAAAAATCCGAGGAAGACGGGAAGGCTCACAACAGCCGTTGCAAGCCAGCCTTTTAGCCCCACAAGCGGCTCGCGCGGATAGCTTGAATCGGGATGCTGGGTGCGTGGCAGCCTGTCATGGGCCCTGGCCCATCTTTCGGCGAAGACCAGCAGCATGGCAGCGGCGATCATGATGAGGGCAAGAGCCGCCGCGCCGCCGAGGCTTCCCTGGTCGAGCCAGGTGGAGAAGATTGCGATGGCATAGGTCCTGACACCGAAAAAGCTCATGGCGCCGATATCATTGAGGCATTCCATCACCACCAGCACGAGGCCAGCGGCAATGGCGGGCCGCGCCTGCGGCAGCACAACTTTTAGAAAAATGGCCCATGGGCGATGACCCAGGGTGCGGGCCACGAAGATCTGGTTGACGGGCTGGCGGGAGAAGGCCGCCCTGCCGGCGAGATAGACATATGGGTAGAGAACGAGGCTCATGACCAGCACAGCGCCGGGCAGCGACCTCACGTCGGGAAAGATATAGTCATGAGGACCGCTCCAGCCGAAGGTGCCGCGCATCCATGTCTGCAGGGGTCCGGCATAGTTGAGAAGGTCGACGTAGAGATAGGAGATGATGTAGCCCGGCATGGCGATGGGCAGGAAGGCGAGCCAGGTGAGCGGCTTCCTCAGCGGAAACTGGTAGAAGCTGATGAGCAAGGAGGTGATCAGCCCGAAGATGAGAGAGAGCAGGGACGTACCAAGACAGAGGAGCAGCGTGTTGAAAGTAAGGGGCCAAAGTGTTGCGGCAAAGGCATTGCGCCAGCTGTCGGGACCTGCCGCGAGCGCAAGCACGAGGATGGTGGTGATGGGAAGCGCCATGGGCACGGCAACTGCGCAGGCGGCCCAGAGCGAAGAAGAGGTTTCTTCCTTCCAGCTTTCGCCGCCGGACAAGGAAACGTCCTCGCTGCGCAGCGTCATGGATAGGCCTATTCCGCCAGCACGCGCGGGCCGGGAAAGAGAATTTCAACGAGCGTGCCTTCGCCCGTCTTGGAGCTGATCGAGAATCTGCCACGGTTGGCTTCAACCAGCGATTTGGTCAATGGCAGGCCGAGCCCCGTGCCTTGCCGCTGGCGCGCCCTGTTTTCAATCCGCCCATAGGGCTTCAGCACTTCCTCGACTTCCGCTTCCGACATGCCGATGCCGGTGTCCTTCACGCGGAGCGTCAAGGCGCCGCTATCGCCCATGGTGGCGGAGATGAGCACCTCGCCGCCGGCATTTGAATATTTGATGCCGTTGGAAAGAAGGTTGATCATGATCTGGCGCAAGGTCTTCTGGTCGCCCACCACGCGCGGCAGGTTGGCGGGCAAGGACTTGCGCAGAATGACGCCTGCCGCCCCGGCTTCATCTTTCAGAAGGTTCAAAGCATAGTCCACCACCTCTTCCAGGTTCACCGCCATGAAATCGAGTTCGAGCTTTCCGGCTTCAACCTTGGAAAGATCGAGAAGATCGCTGACGATGGAGAGGAGATGCCGGCCGCTGGCGTGAATGTCATTGGCGTAGGCGAGATATTTTTCATTGCCGACGGCACCGAAGCGCTGGGTGCGCATGACATCGGAAAATCCCAGAATGGCGTTGAGGGGGGTACGCAGTTCGTGGCTGATGCGCGCCAGGAAATCCGATTTCTGACGGTTCGATTCCACCGCTTTATCGCGGGCCTCGACCAGCTCATTTTCCGTCCGCTTCCATGAGGTGAGGTCGCGCACCACGGCGCAGAAGCGGGCCTTGGCATTCAGCGACTGCAGCTTGC
>JBIOWL010000076.1:0-12532 GCA_044868645.1 Aestuariivirga sp. | reverse complement strand
CCAAACCTTTGTTACTTCCACTGGCAATGAATGGGGTTTCATCGCGGCGCTTGGCACCGCTGCCATGATCCCGAGTTTCATTTTCATTTTGCTGGTGCAACGCCATCTGGTCCGCGGCCTCACTCTTGGTTCTCTGAAAGAATGAGCACTCCCTGAAAAGAGTGGAGCCGCGGACGAGACACTTTAGCTCGAACCCTAGGGAGGAACTGAACATGAGCTTTAGAGACTATGACAAGAAAACCTTCATTGCCGATGCGGCGCGCGATTTTGCGGCGCGGCGCATCTCCAAGCGCGACTTCCTGAAGAAGATGGGCCTTGCGGGCGTGGGCTTCTCGGCCTTCAACCTGGGGCTTCTGGGATCGACGCGGCCCTTCCGCGGCACGGGCCTCATCGGCGATGCGGCCTATGCCCAGGACGCAGAGATGACAAAGTGGCTCAAGGATGTCTCGGGTCCCTTCAAGGGCACGAAGATCCGCTACACCTCGGAAGCAACACCGCCGACGGTGGTGCTCGACAAGCTGAAGGGCGAGTTCACCGAGGCCACCGGCATCGAAGTTGAAATCGAGATCGTGCCTCTGGAACAGGTGCTGGCGAAAGCCACGCAGGACGTGCAGGGCCAGCTCGGCTCCTATGACCTCTATTATCTCGACCAGTCATGGGTTGCCACCTTCTCGCCCGACACGATCGATCCCATCGCCTACTACAATGACAAGCCGGACCTTGCCATGCCGGGCATGGACTGGGACGATTTCGCCAAGCCGCTGGTCGACGGTCTTGCCCTCTATGAAGGCAAGTGGGCGGGCATTCCCTTCGACATCCCGATCTTTGTGACTATGTACCGTAAGGACATTCTGGAGAAACACAAGATCGCCCCGCCAACCACTGTCGATGAATTCACCGCCGCAGTGAAGATGATCACGGAAGCGGAGAAGGCAAACGGCATGTATGGCACGGGCCTCCAGGCCAAGTCGGGGCACTATTCGCTCAACTGCGACTGGACCCAGATGGTGTGGAATGAAGGCGGCTCCATCTTCACCAAGGACAAGAAGTTCTCGGGCAATGATGAAGCCGGCGTTCGTGGCCTTGCACTTTATCAGGAGTGGGCTAAGAACGCGCCGCCTGAAAGCACCAACTCCACTTGGGACGGCCAATGGCAGATGGGTGCTTCGGGCCAGGTTGCCCTTATCAACAGTTGGGATGAATTCTTCCCGGGTTGGGATGGGGCCGATTCCAAGGTGCAGGGCCTGTGGGAAGCCATCCGTCCCATCCGCGGCAAGCCGCTTCGTGCCGTGGCCGATGCAGGCTTTGGCGAAATCCCGAACTATGGCCACCAGGGCGGCTCGATTCTTGGTCTCTCCAAATATTCCAAGAACATCGACGCAGCTTGGCTCTTCATGCAGTGGGCCTGCTCTAAGGACATCATGGTCCGCTGCACGCTGGGCGGCGGCTTTGCACCGATGCGCCTCTCGTCCTTCGCGGATGAGCGCGTGAAGGCAAAGCAGGTCGTGGGCCCCGGCACCACGCGCCATCTGCCTGTCGTTCTCGATACAATCAACAACGACATAGCCTCGGAACCCGACATGCCGCTGTGGGCCGGATTCTCGAACAACGAGATTCCCGTTGCCCTCGGCAAATTGCTCACGGGCCAGGACTATGGCGGCGATGCCAAAAAGTGCATGGACGATGTGGCGGCCCAGATCGACAAGGCCGTGGCGGAGTCCGGACTTTAACAACTGCAGGGAGGCGGCTTGCGGGCTGCCTCCCCATTCCTTACTGAGTATTCCATGACACCCGATCTCGTCGTTGGCATCGATAGCTCGACCACGGCCTGCAAGGCCATTGCCTTCGACAGGAAGGGAAAAGCCGTTGCCGAAGGACGGGCTTCCATCCCTGTTTCCAATCCGCGCATGGGCTGGTTCGAGGAAGAAGTTTCCGATTGGACGGGCTCGCTGGTGACGGCGCTCAAGCAATTGACGCGCAAAGTGTCGAAGGATCGCATTGTCGGCCTTGCAATTTCCAACCAGCGCGAAAGCTTCGCCCAGTTTGACGAGAAGGGCCGGGCGCTGCGGCCCGGCACGCTGTGGCTGGACGAACGGGCGCACCAGGAAGTGAAGGATGTCGCAACCGAAGTGGGCAAGGAGCGGCTGCATGCGATTTCCGGAATCCCTAATGACATCACGCCTTGCCTCTACCGCTGCCGCTGGCTTGCAACGCACGAGCCGAAGGTCTGGGCGAAAACCTACAAGACGGCTGAGGTGCACGGCATTCTTGCCTGGTTTCTGACGGGTGAGTGGAAGACGTCCATTTCCTCAGCAAGTCCCATGGGTGTTCTTGATGCAAAAACCTATGACTGGTCTGATGAATTGCTGAAGGCGGCGCGGCTTTCGCGCGACATGCTGCCCGCGTTGGTTCCTTCAGGCGAGATCATGGGCACGGTGAGGGCAGCGGCGGCAAAGCTTACGGGCCTCAAAGTTGGAACGCCGGTTATTGCCGGCGGAGGCGATGGGCAATGTGCGGGGGCAGGCGCCAACACTTTTCTCAAGGGCCGCGCTTATTTCAATCTCGGCACCGCGGCGGTCTCCGGCAGTTACGGCGACAAATATGCAATCGATCCTTCTTTCCGCAGCCTTGTTGCGGTGGGCGAGAGGGGTTTCAGCTTTGAAACGGCAATCCGCACCGGCACCTATCTGGTGACATGGCTGGTAGAGCGCATGTTCCACCAGAACCCGCGCAAGGACCCAAAGATTTTCACCAAGCTGGAGGCTGAAGCGAAAGCCGTGCCCGTGGGTTCGCGGGGGCTTGTGCTGCTTCCTTATTTTTCCGGCATCATGACGCCCTATTGGGATACGGATGGGCGGGGTGTCTTTGCGGGCCTTTCCGGCAGCCATACACGGGCCGATCTCTACCGTGCCATGATGGAAGGCATTGCCCTTGAACAGGCGATGATGACCAACAAGGCGGCTGCGGCGACGAGCGCTATCGATCACTATGCCATCGTGGGCGGGGGCTCACGCTCCGATCTCTGGTGCCAGATCGTGGCCGATGCTTCGGGCCGGGATGTGAAGCGGCTGGAAACGGCGGAAGCTTCAGCGCTGGGCGCTGCTACGGCGGCGGCAAAGGGCGCAGGCTGGTTCAAGAACGTCGCTGAAGCATCCGCCGCCATGTCGGGCAAGCCTTCCAAAATCTTCCGCCCGCGGACGAAAGAAGCGAAGACCTATGCGGAATTGCTCGCCATCTACACCGAGCTGTGGCCGAGGATGGCCGACTGGAACAAGCGCTTGCAGGAATTCGCACGGAGGCAGGGGACATGACCACCGCCGCCGCCCGCACCACAAGTTCCCGCAAGGACTGGAACAGCCTGATCCGCGAGGTGATCGACGGCTCATGGCGCGATCCGGAAACGGGCAAGCGCTGCGAGGTTCCCTTCGAGACCATCCGCATCGAGGAGTCGCTGGATGGCGGTGCCGCCGATTTGGTGGCGCCACTCAAGATCGGGCGGAAGCTCGCCGTGGTCTCGGACACCAACACGGTCGAAGCTATGGGGCGGCGCGTGGCGAAGGAGCTTAAGGGCTGGGCCACGGTCGAGGAAATCGTTTTCCCAAGTGATACGCATTGCGATGAAGCAACCGTTGCGGTGATGCAGGAGAAGACGCGCCACGCGGAAGCTTGCGTGGTGGTGGGCTCGGGCTCTCTCACCGACACGGTGCGCTATGCCACCTTCAAGGATGGGCGGAAGTTCGTGAGCTTCGCTACCGCGGCCTCGATGAATGGCTATGGCGCGGGCACAGCTTCGGTGACGCTTGCCAATGGCTATAAGACCTCGCTTCCCGCTCATGCGCCGCGCGGCGTCTTCATCGATCTTGCCGTCAATGCGGCGGCACCCACATGGCTTGCGGCGGCGGGGCTTGGAGACAGCCTGTGCCGGCCCACGGCGCAGGTCGAATGGTATGCGGCGCATAAGCTTTTCGGCACGTCTTACACCAAGACGCCTTTCGATCTCTTCAATGCGGAAAATGACGAGGCGGAAATGATCCGCACCGCACCGGGCCTCAAGCAGCATTCCATCGAGGCCAACGGCTATCTCTACCGGGTGCTGGTGGAAGCAAGTTTCGGCAACAACATCATCGGTTCGTCGCATTCCGGCTCCATGGGCGAACATCAGGTGTCGCATTGGATCGACATGTTTGCCGATGCGGCGCACCCAGGAACGATCCATGGGCAACAGGTTGGCGTGGCATCGATTGCGCTGGCGCGGCTGCACAAGCAGCTGATCGCCATGGAACGCTGGCCGGAAATCAGGCCGACCAAGATTTCAGAAGCGGAGTTTGTCTCACGCTATGGCGAGGACATTGGCCGCATGATGTTCAAGGAAGCCTCGAAGAAGGCGCTGGATGCAAAGGGCGCCGCGAAACTCAATGAAAAACTGGCGGAAATCTGGCCGCAGCTGCGCACCGAACTCAAACCCATGCTGATGGAGCCTGATGAAATGGCGGCGATCATCCGCAGCGCGGGCGGGCCTACAACGGCAACAGAACTTGGCCTTCCGCTTCCCATCTGGCGCGAGGCGATGAAGCGGGCGCGGGATGTACGTAACCGCTTCTCTTTCCTCGACTTCGCGGATGACGCGGGGCTTCTCGACGATTTTCTCGCAAGCGATCCGCAATAGGGACGGCATATGGCATCAGTTACGCTACGCGACATCAGGAAAAACTACGGCGATGTGGAAGTGATCCACGGCGTCAATCTCGAGATTGCCGATGGCAGTTTCGTGGTGCTGCTGGGACCGTCCGGCTGCGGCAAGTCAGCGCTGCTGCGCTCCATTGCAGGGCTCGAGAAGATCGGTTCGGGCGACATCGAGATCGGCGGGCGGCGCGTTAATGACGAGCATCCCAAGGACCGGGACATCGCCATGGTGTTCCAGAATTATGCGCTCTACGCCCACATGAACGTCAAGGACAACATGAGCTTCTCGCTCGTTCTGGCAAAACGTCCGCAGAGCGAGATCGACGAGAAGGTCAATTGGGCCGCCAAGATCCTCAATCTTGAATCCTATCTGGGGCGCTACCCGCGTGAACTTTCCGGCGGGCAGCGGCAGCGCGTCGCCATGGGCCGGGCCATCGTGCGCAATCCGGCGGTGTTCCTCTTCGATGAACCGCTTTCCAATCTTGATGCCAAGCTGCGCGTGCAGATGCGCACTGAGATCAAGGAACTGCATGAGCGGCTCAAGACCACTACGGTCTACGTGACCCATGACCAGATCGAGGCCATGACCATGGCCGACAAGATCGTGATCCTGAAGGACGGCGTTATCGAACAGGAAGGCTCGCCGCTCGAAGTCTACGACAATCCCGCCAATCTCTTTGTCGCCTCCTTTATCGGCTCGCCCGCGATGAATCTCATCAAGGGCAAGATCGCACGCGGCAAGTTCGTGGCCGAAAGCGGCGTCGCCTTTCCGCTGCCGAAGAAACACGGGGCAAAGGACGGGCAGAGCGTTGTCTATGGGGTGAGGCCCGAACATCTGGAACTTGGCAAGGGTGTCGACATCACCGTGTCGGTGACGGAACCCACCGGCCCTGAGATCCACATTTACGGCGATGCAGGCGCGGATGAAATCTGCGCGGTGGTGCGCGAGCGCGCCCAACTCAAGCGTGGCGACAAGGTGGGACTCGCGCCACAGCTTGACCGCATCCATCTCTTCGATGCGGAAACGGGCAAGGCCCTGTGAGCCAAACCGTCACCATATTGGGCGCCGGCGTCATGGGATCGGCCATGACGCTGCCCTTTGCCGACCGGGGCATGACGGTGAAGCTCGTCGGCACCCATCTTGACCGCGCCATCATCGACAGCGTGAAGGCAAACGGGCTTCATCCCCGGCTCAACATGACATTGCCCAAGGGTATTGCCGCCTATCATCACGAAGATTTCGGCAAGGCACTTGGCGGTGACAGCGACTTCGTGCTGCTGGGTGTTGCTTCGGCCGGTGTTGGCTGGGCCATCGACAGGCTCTGTGAAAACCTCAAGGCCCCCGTGCCAGTGGTGATGATCACCAAGGGCCTGCAGCCGGAGAACAATGATCTTCTGGCCTTTCCCGATGTGGTGGCCCGCGAGTTGAAGAGAAGGTTGGGTTTCGAGGTGACGGTTGCGGCCATTGGCGGACCCTGCATTGCCGGCGAATTGGCAGTCAGGCGGCAGACAGGCACGGTGATCGTGGCGCGTGATGCTGCGCTGGCGGAAAAATTCTGCCGCGATTTCGAGACGGAGTACTATCATCCGCGCGCCTCAACCGACATGATGGGGGTTGAGGTTTGCGCCGCTTTCAAGAATTTCTTCGCCATCGCCGTGGGCTGGGCCAGGGGACAGCTCGCGGTATTGGCGGAAGCCCAGAACAAGGCACTCAACAACAATCCGGCGGCGATCCTCTTTGACCAGGCAACGCGAGAGATGATGAGGCTTACCCAGTCTTTGGGCGGCACTCCTGAGAGTGTGTGGGGCATGCCGGGTGTCGGCGATCTCTATGTCACCTGCCAGGCAGGGCGCAACTCCAGGCTCGGCGATCATCTGGGCCGCGGCATGACTTATGATGCGGTGAAAACAGGACCAATGAAGGATGATACGGTGGAAGGCGCTGAACTCGGCCGCGCCGTGGCGCCAACGCTTCGGGCCATGATGGCGTCGGGCAAGTTGCCGCGATCGGCACTTCCATTGACGGCAGCTCTTCTTGACAGTCTCGTCGAGGACAAGCCTTTCACGCCGCAATGGGCGCTTTTTCACCGGAGCGGTTGAGCCCATGAACCGGACCGGCGAGAGCTTTGAATCTGACGCAGAAGATGCCGCGCTCAATCCGGAGGAGCAGCTCGCCACCCGCGCCGCCTGGCTCTATTTCATCGGCAACAGCACGCAGGCGCAGATCGCCAAAAAACTGGGCCTCACGCGGCAGCGGGTGAACCGGCTCCTCTCTTACGCGCGCGAGCAGGGCCTGGTGCAAATCAATGTCACGGGCAAGCTCGCCAATTGCGTGGCGCTCGAGCATGAGATGGTGCGGACCTATGGCCTCAAGGAGGCAGTGGTAGTGCCGTCACCCACTGATGCCTCGCAGCTCCGGAACGTGATCGCAGCGGCGGCTGGCCATTACCTTTCGGAGCAATTGCACGACGGCATGTCGCTGGGCGTGGGCTGGGGCAGGACCTTGCGTTTGTCACTTGCTTCGGTGCCGCGCAAGACCTACCGCAAGTTATCTGTCGTCTCGCTGATCGGCGGGCTTACGCAATCCTCCGCCGTCAACCCCCATGAAACGGCTTCGCATCTTGCCGACATCATTGGTGCTGAGTGCTTTTATTTCGCTGGCCCCGCCTATACGGATTCGGCCCATAGCCTTGATGTGCTGATGAAGCAGCCCATGCTGCAGGATGTGATGCAGCGCGGCCAGAAAGTGGACCTCGCTTTTCTTTCGGTCGGCGACATCACGGCGCAGAGCACCATGGCAGCGCTCAATCTCATCACCAAAGATGAAATGGCAAGCCTTAAGGCCAAGGGGGCAACGGGCGATGTCTGCTCGCACTGGATCAATGTCGAAGGAGAGATGGTGGATCATCCGCTCAATTCGCGGGCGGTGGGCCTCGCACCGGATGACCTCCGCGAGATCAAGGATTGCATTCTCGTTTCCGGCGGCAAGGCCAAGGTGGAGGTGATCCATGGGGCACTCAAAGCGAAACTGGCCAACCGCATCGTGACGGATGAACAGACGGCGCGGCAGTTGATTGCGATGGCAGCAGCCCGTGGCTGAGGCCGTTCTCGGCATTGATGTGGGAACATCGGGCGTGCGCATCGCCGCGCGAGGCAGGGACGGCGCATTGCTTGCCATGTCTTCGGCACCCATCAATGCACCGCTTGCCGATGGAACGCAGCGGCTGCAGGATCCGCAAATCTGGTGGCGATCGTTGCAGCAGGCGTTTACTGCGCTTGATTTGAAAGGCATCCGGGTGTTGGCGCTGGCGGTTGACGGCACATCGGGCAGCATCCTTGCTGTGAATGATATGGGCGAGCCTCTGGCGCCTGCCTCCATGTATGATGATGTTGCTGAAGCTGATCTTTTGCAGCGTGTTGCTAAATTCGCACCACCTGAGACGGCGGCGCTGGGCAGCACATCTCCACTGGCGCGGGCCTTGGCGATGGACAAAACAGCGCCGCGCATCCTGCATCAGGCGGATTGGATTGTTGGGAAACTCTCAGGCCGTTTCGATGTGACGGATGAAAACAATGCGCTGAAGAGCGGCTATGATCCTGTGGCGCGGCGGTGGCCTGAGTGGATTTTCAAGACGGGATTTGATGTCAGCAGATTTCCAAAAGTTGTATCCGCTGGCGAGCGAGTGGGTACGGTTCTGCCAGATGTAGCTTCGCAATTGGGGTTGCCAATTGATGTGGCTGTGGTTGCTGGAACGACCGATGGCTGCGCGGCTTTCCTTGCAAGTGGTGCAAGCGAGGCCGGTGATGGCGTCACTTCACTTGGCACAACGCTGACGCTCAAACTGCTTTCGGCGACACCAGTCTTTGCACCGCAATTCGGCATCTACAGCCACAGGATCGGCAATCAATGGCTGGCGGGTGGCGCTTCCAACAGCGGTGGCGGGGTTCTGGCCTCGCTCTTTTCGCGCGATGATATCGTGCGGCTGTCGGCGCTCATTGATCCCGCAGTACCGACGGGTTTTGATTATTATCCGCTGGCGCGGCCGGGCGAGCGTTTTCCCATCAATGATCCTCATTTCGCGCCAAGGCTTTCACCGCGCCCGAAGGAGGATCATGTTTTTCTGCAAGGTGTGCTGGAAGGAATTGCCGCCATCGAAGCACATGGCTACGCCAAGCTCGCCGAGCTTGGGGCGTCGGCTTTGTCATCGATCAGAAGCGTGGGCGGCGGGGCCGCCAATGATGCATGGACCATCATCCGGCTCAAGGCGCTCAGGGTTCCCGCGAAGAAAGCGGAAAGCGAACATGCAGCGATGGGCGCAGGCCGGCTTGCCTGGCGCGGGATCGGCCATGATGCGTAGGATCTTGGGCCTCAGCGAGATCACCACAAACTTCGACGGCATGATCATCGACCAGTTCGGCGTGATCCATGACGGAAGAAGGCTCTATCCCGGCACGCTTGAGGTGATGACGCGGCTGGCGGAAGCGGGCATTCCGGTGGTGATCGTCACCAATTCGGGAAAGCGCTCAACCGCCAATGTGCGGCGCATTGTGGAGATGGGTGTGGCGCGAGAGCACTTCATTGACTGCATCAGTTCCGGCGAAGTTGCCTATCAGTCGCTCACTGTGAAACGCGCCTTCATCATCGGCAGGCGTGGAGATGACTATGAGTTTGATGGCATCCAGTCAGTGGATGATCCGTGCGATGCGGAAGTGCTGCTGATCCTCGGCACCAATGTGCCCGAAACGCCGCTGGAGGATTACCGTGCGATGCTGAAGGGTGTCATGCTTCCCTGCATCTGCTGCAATCCGGACCGCTGGATGCTCACGCCGCAAGGCCTCCAGCCTGCACCTGGTGCGATTGCAAAACTCTATGAGGAGATGGGCGGCACGGTGACCTGGATCGGCAAGCCCTATCCCGGCATCTACAGGGCCGCGTTGAAACTCATGGGCAATCCGAGACGCGTGTTATGTATCGGTGACAGCGCCGAGCACGACGTGGCCGGTGGGAAGAATGCAGGGCTTTCGACTTTGCTGGTGCAGCAGGGAGTCTCAGAGGGACTCAAGGAAGAGGCGATCAGCCCTTTGCCCGACTTCCTTCTGGAACGATTTCTCTGGGCCGCGCCACGCCATAGGTGATGAGGGCGGCGAGGAAGAGGGAAGCGCCCGCCAGCCAGAAGGCAAGGCCCGGCATGTTCCATCCCGTTGCGGGGCTTATTCCCAATGCAAAGGCATAGGCGAAGATGGATGGCCCCATGATATTGGCTAGCGCCATGATGGAGGTGTTGGCGCCCTGGAGCTTGCCTTGCTCATCGGCGCCGACGCTCTTCGACATGATGGATTGCGCCGTGGCATTGAAGAGGCCCCAGAAGGCAGCAACCGGCAGGCCCAGCCAGACGAGCCAGCCTTCACTTGCAAGGCCGTACCAGATGAGGGCCGAGCCTGCCATGAGAAGGCCGAAAATGGCGGCGGGGCGCTCGCCCAGAACTTTCACCATGGGTTTGACAAGGCCGCCCTGCACCACAACAGAGGCGATGCCGACAGCGGCGAGGAGCCAGCCAATTTCACCCGGCCCCCAGCCATAGCGATAGCTGGCATAGAGCACGAAGACAGCGGGCAGCACAGTGTGGGCCAGCTGCGAGAAAAAGATCGCCGAACCGAAGCTCCAGAGCTGGCGGCTGCTCATGAGCAGTTTGATGCTTCCCAGCGGATTGGCCTTGCGCCACTCGAAGCGTGCGCGGTTTTCCGGCTTCAAGGATTCCGGCAGCACAAAATAGCCGTAACAGAAATTGATGAGGCTCATGGCCGCGGCGGCCCAGAAGGGATAGCGGAGATCGATCCCGCCCAGAATGCCGCCGATGGCAGGGCCCAATACAAAGCCGAGGCCGAAGGCCGCGCCCAGCATGCCGAAATATTGCGCGCGCTTTTCAGGGGCAGTGACGTCGGCGATATAGGCGCCGGCGGTTGCGACACTTGCCGAGGTGGCGCCGGAGATCAGGCGCGCGACGAAGAGGAACCAGAGGTTCGGTGCAAGGGCCGCCAGAAGGTAGTCAAGGCCAAGGCCCAGGTTGGAAAGCAGGATCACCGGCCTTCTGCCGAAGCGATCCGACAGGGCACCCAGCACCGGCGACATGAAGAGCTGCACCACGGCAAAGACCGTGCCGAAGAGGCCGACATATTTTGCGGCGCGGGCCGTGTCACCGGCAAGGAAGCCTTCGATCAGTTTCGGCAGCACCGGAATGATGATGCCGATCGCCAGCATGTCGAGGGCGACGGTGATGAAAACGAAGATGAAGGCGGCTTTGCGGGGGAAGGACATGGGGCGCGAGGACATGGGGCGGCTTTTGTCGGAGGATCATGGCATGATCAAGCCGCGAATTTCACCCACAATTCAGGGAGGGACCATCGCATGTGGCCTCGAAGTGCCCCCATCCCCCTTCGGGACCTTCCCCAGCAGAGCTGGGGAAGGGTGAAAATTGTGACTTTTGTCTTCGTTTTCGCGCTCCCCCAACTTGTTGGGGGAGCTGTCCGAAGGACTGAGGGGGCGATACCGCCGCTTACGTTTCCACTTTCCGAAGGGAGGGGTGGCTCAGACTTTCAACAGCCACTCATGTTCCTTGGCATTGTGGAATTTCCAGGTGCGCACGGGGCCTGCCATGACATTGAGATAATAGAGGTCATAGCCATGGATGGTGGCGCAGGGATGATAGCCCTTGGGCACCAGCACCACATCGCCGTCTTCCACCGCCATGGCCTCATCCAGCTTGCGGTCGTCGGTATAGACGCGCTGGAAGGCAAAGCCCTGGGGCGGGTTGAGGCGATGGTAGTAGGTCTCCTCTAGCAGCGACTCATGGGGCAGGTTGTTCTTGTCGTGTTTGTGGGAGGGATAGGATGAGGTGGCGCCATTGGGGGTGATCACTTCCACCACAAGCAGGCTCTCGGCGCGCTTGTCGCCTTCGGGAAGGATATTGCAGACATAGCGTGTGTTGCTGCCCTTCCCACGTGTTTCAATGGAGAGAGATGCGGGGTTGATGATGAAGGCGGGCGTTCCGGTCTTTGCAGGTGCGGTGCAGACATTGAAGACACAATCGGTTTCCGCCGTTACCCGCCATTTTGATTTCGGCGGCACATAGACGGACCAGGGCTTGCCCTCGAAGACATTCATGCGCTCGCCGATCACGCCCAGATCCTTGCCATCTACCGTGATACGCGCCTTGCCCGAGGCCATGACGATGCAGGTTTCGCGTTTTTTCTCGGCACCCTTGGCCGACTTGCCCTTGGCAAGCTTCCAGACATCATGGCCCACATATTTCCACTTGACGGATTTGGGCGTCACCGAAATGACCTTGCCCTTGCCCTTCTTCGGCTTGAGGAGAAGCTTTGCCATCACATCCACCCGGCAGCGCTCAGATATTTCTTCAGGTTGGCAACACCCATGGGCACGTATTTCTCGGGCGGCGCGATCTTGGCGTCCTGCTCGGCCTCGAGGATCACCCAGCCGGAATAGCCCTTCAGCGCCTTGAAGACGGAAGGGTAATCCACCGAGCCATCGCCCGGCACGGTGTAAATGCCCTTCAAAACCGCCTCGAGGAAGGACCAGTTGTTCTTCTCGGCTTCCATCTTCACATCGAGCCGAACGTCCTTGCAGTGAATATGCCTGATGCGCTTCTTGTAGGTCTTGGCAAGGCGCACCGGATCATCTCCGGCCCAGGTGGAGTGGCCCGTGTCGAGCAGCAGGTTCACATAATCGGTGGTGCCATCCATCATGCGGTCAATCTCGCCGCCGTTCTGCACTACAGTTCCCATGTGATGATGGTAGACGAGGTTGAAGCCGTCTTCCTCCTTCAGCATC